>JANXTJ010000261.1 GCA_025352485.1 Salinibacterium sp. | reverse complement strand
ACAGCCCGCCGAGGTCGCCGATGTTCTCGCCAATCGTCAGCGCGCCATTGACATGGTGGTCGGGCACCTGCGAGGGCGCCAGGGCGTCATACTGCTCGATGAGCGACTTCGTGCGAGCCTCGAAGGCTTCGCGGTCTGCGGGGGTCCACCAGTCGGTGAGTTTGCCGTCCCCGTCATACTTTGACCCTTGGTCGTCGAAGCCGTGGCCGATCTCGTGGCCGATCACGGCACCGATGGCGCCATAGTTGGCCGCGGCATCCCTCGTCTCATCGAAGAACGGAAACTGCAGGATGGCCGCAGGAAACACGATCTCGTTGAGGCCGGGGTTGTAGTACGCGTTGATCGTCTGCGGGGTCATGAACCACTCGTCGCGGTCGAGCGGCGTGCCGATCTTGCCGAGCTCGCGCTGAAACTCAAACTCGTTGGTGGCCCTGACGTTGCCGATCAGATCGGTGGCGTCAATCTCGAGCGCCGAGTAGTCACGCCACTTCACCGGGTAACCGATCTTGGGGGTGAACTTGTCGAGCTTGTCGAGCGCGCGAACGCGCGTCTCCTCGCTCATCCAATCGAGGCCGGAAATGCTGCGGCGGTACGCCTCGATGAGATGAGCCACGAGCACATCCATGGCGGCCTTGGCCGTGTCCGGAAAGTGGCGCTGCACGTAGCTTCGACCGACCGATTCGCCGAGTGCACCCTCGACCAGCGATACGCCGCGCTTCCAGCGGGCGCGAAGCTCGGGAGTTCCGGTAAGGGTCTTGCCGTAGAAATCGAAGTTGGTCTCGACAAAATCGTTCGAGAGGTAGGCGGCGTTCGAGCGGATGACCTGCCAAGCCAGCCAGTCCCGCCACTTGTCGAGATTGCCGGCGGTCAATACCCGCTCCAGCCCGGCAAGAAAACTGGGTTGGCGCACGACGACCTCGTGAAACGACCGGTCGGGAACGCCCAACGCGTTCAACCAGATGTCCATGTCGATGTCGCCGACCAGCGCGCTGGCCGCCGACCAGAGCATCGGGTTGTAGGTCTTCTCGCTGTCGCGGTTGGCGACGTTGTCCCAGTGGTGGCTGGCCAGTTCCGTCTCGAGGTCGACAATGCGCTGGGCGCGGATGGCGGGGTCGCTGCGCCCAGCCAGCGACAGCATCCGTTCGAGGTAGTCCTGATATTTGGCGCGGATGTCGGCGAACTTCTCTTCGCGGTAGTAGGACTCATCCGGCAGGCTCAGGCCGCCCTGCTCGATGAAGACCAGGTAGCGCTCCGGCTGCCCCGGGTCATTGTCGACGAAGACCTGAAAGAAGCCGCTGGAGCCACCACGCTCGAGCCGACCGAGCGTCTCGAGCAGGGTTTCGATGGAGTCGACGGCCTCGGCCTCGGCGAGAGCTGCGGCGATCGGTGTGGCACCGAGCTCGTGCACTCTGGCCTCGTCGAGGAAGCTGGCGTAGAGGTCTCCGACCTTGCGGGCCTCCGACCCGACGGGGGCAGACTGCGACTCGACGATGATCTCGCGCACGGCCTTCTCGGCCTCTTCGGCGAGCACATAAAACGATCCGTAGCGGGCCTTGTCCCCGGGGATCTGCGTGGCCGCAATCCACTTTCCGTTGACGTGGCGAAACAGGTCGTCCTGCGGGCGGACTGCGGCATCGAGGTCGTCTGTCGCAATTCCGGAGGTGAGGGGGGCGTCGGAACTCATGCGGGCCAGCCTAGTTCGCGCGACTGTCCAACTGGCCTCCGGTTATCAATTCAGGGCTGCCGAGGAGCCTGCAGCGCGGTCCACTCCTGAAGCGGCTCGGGCATCCGTCGTTCGAGAAAGCGCAGGAAGTCGGCCATCTCTTTCACGCGCTCGGCGCCGCGCGGGCCAAGGCCGGGAAACGCTGCCTCGGCCAGAAACGCACGCCTCGGGTACAGGTCGGCCTGCCGCAGCGAGATCGTGCACCACACCTGCGCGGGCAGCTCGTAGCTGTAGCGCCGCGTTCCGGCAATGCGATGACGGTGGACGCCCAGAACGCTACGCCTAATTCACTGATTTGTGAATCTTATGAATTGACCGGGCCGGTGGAATTTCCCATCCGCAATACGCAGACGAAAGCGATCGGATCAGGTTCCCCGCCGTCGAGCAGCGCGATGGCCGCACGGCCGGCGGCCCGGCCCTTCTCGACCGATGGCTGCACGAGCGTGGTCAACTCGAGCGGCGCAACCCCCTCCACGCTCACCCCGTCGAAGCCCAGCACACTCAGATCAGCCGGAACCGCGATCCCCAGCTCCGCGGCGGCACGAATCACCCCGACCGCCAACAGGTCGCTCTGGGCAATAATCGCCGTTGGTCGGGGGGTGGCCGCTAACAAAGCCCGTCCGGCGATCAACCCTTCCTCGATGAAACTTCCGGCGCTGGCAACTCCGACCAGGTTCGGGTACACGTCGCGGGCGCCGAGAATGCGCTGGCGCGCGGTGAACGAACCACTCGCGGCTTCGCGCTCACGCGTGAGCGGCCCGCGAGCGTGCGAGCTCTCCAGCGGAAGTGATACGACGGCAACGTTCTCGTGGCCGAGCTGCTTGAGGTGACGCGCGCCGAGCGCCGTGGCATCCCGATTATCGAGGTCGATGGGGAAGACGTCTGGCATGTGCTCTGCCTCGATTGCAATGACCGGGATGCCGCGCTGGCGGAAAATTTTCACCGAACTGTGCAGCTCCGTGCTGCAACCCACCAATACGACGGCGTCCATCGGCGCAAGCGAGATTCCGGCTGCCCCCTCGCCGGTGTCGGTCAGCAGCAGCATGGCGAGGCCAGCGCCACCCAGCTCATCGGCGAGGCCGTCGAGCATGGAGATGTTGGCGGGGTCACGGAACGCATCGCGCAGTCGATCGTCGATGACGACGCCGATGATGCCGGAGCGACCGCGCCGCAGCGACTGCGCCCTGGGGTCGGGGCCGGCATAGTTGAGGGCCTCGGCAGCGGCAAAAACCTTTGCCCGTGTGGGCTCGGAGACGGGGCCAGCGCCGCTGAAGGCGAGGGATGCCGTGGAGGCTGACACTCCGGCCAGCGCCGCGACGGCGGCCAGGTTCGGCCGGGCGGGCACAGGCCTCTCGCTGGCTGCACTTGCTTCGACCCTCATGGCTTGGTAGCTTAGTCGAATCGAATCGATCGAATCGATTCGAGGATCTCCGATCCGCCCTCTCCGCCAGATCATTCAGCGCGCCAGATCCGCCATACCGTTCACGAGGAACCGATGACCACGCCCTTCAGCGCCCCAACCGGGCCAGCCCAGCCCCTGTCTCGTGCGCAGGTCGTCGCCTGGCGAAACGCGATCTTCATCATCTTTGCGCTGCCCGGCCTTGCGCTAGCGAGCTGGGTATCCCGCCTTCCCGCGGTTCGCGACATCCTGCACCTGGGCCCAGCGCAGGTCGGCCTTCTGGTGTTCGGGATCGCGGCAGGGTCGATCCTCGGCCTTCTCGCGTCGAGTCACATCGTGGCGCGGTTCGGCGCCCGCGCCGCCTTCAGCTGGGGGATTCTCGCGACGGCGATCGGTGTCGCCGCCGCGGGAATCGGTGTCACCGTTGGCCCCAGTTTCGCCCTCACCTTTGCCGGGCTACTGGTGTTCGGTGCCGCTTCCGGCATCACCGACGTCGCGATGAATGTCTCTGGTGCCGCCAACGAACGCGCGCTCGGTCGGTCGGTCATGCCGGTCTTCCACGCCTTCTTCAGCTTCGGCACGATGCTCGGTGCCGGGCTCGGCGCGCTGGCAGAGCTGACGCACCTGCCCATCGTGATCCACCTCGCTCTGGTCGCGGTGGCCATGGTCGCGGCGATGCTTCTGGTGCGCAGGTTTGTGCAATCGGAGCACGTCATCGAGGAATCCGGTGAACCGATCGCCCACGATGACATCTCGCGCACCTGGCGCGGGCGGCTCGGCATCTGGCGTGACCGGCGCACTCTGCTGATCGGGGTGCTGGTGCTAGCTGCGGCCTTCTCTGAGGGCTCGGCGAATGACTGGCTGGCGATCGCATCCGTCGATGGCCACGGGGTGAGTAATGCCACCGGCGCCCTCGTGTTCGGCATCTTCGTGACCGCCATGACCGCGGGCCGGCTCGGCGGCGTCTTTCTCCTCGACCGCTTTGGTCGGGTGGCGGTTCTGCGCGGCTCCTTCCTGCTCGTCGCGATCGGGTTGATCATCTTCATCTTCGTTCCGGTGGTTCCGATCGCCATCGCCGGCGCGGTGCTGTGGGGGCTGGGCGCAGCCCTGGGCTTTCCGGTGGGAATGTCCGCGGCTGCCGACGATCCCAAGACGGCCGCCGCGCGTGTCAGCGCCGTGGCCACGATCGGCTACTTCGCCTTCCTGGTCGGCCCGCCCGTCATCGGGCTCATCGGCCAGCACGTGGGGGTCATCCACGGCCTGCTGCTCGTGCTCGTGCTGGCTGGCCTCGGCGCGCTCGTCGCGGGAGCGGCTCGCGAACCGGCCGCCGCGGTGCCAGAGGGTGGCGGCGCAAGAGACGGCGAGCCGCTGAGCCCCGCCTAGACTCGAGCGCGTGCGCCTAGTCATCGCGAAATGCTCCGTTGAATACGCGGGGCGACTCTCGGCGCATCTGCCGCTGGCCACCAGACTCCTTGTCGTCAAATCAGACGGCAGCGTGCTGGTGCATTCCGACTCGCTCTCCTATAAGCCGCTGAACTGGATGAGCCCACCGTGCACGCTCGCGCTCCTCGAGCCAGAATCCGAGCAGCGGGATGCCGGGGTGAGCCAGATCTGGAAGGTCGCTCAGGCGAAGACGGCCGACCTCCTGGTCATCTCAATCCACGAGATCCTGCACGACAGTTCGCACGATCTCGGCATCGACCCCGGGCTGCAGAAGGATGGAGTCGAGGCCCACCTGCAGAAATTGTTGGCCGAGCACATCGAGCTGTTGGGTGAGGGCCACCGGCTCGTGCGGCGGGAATACATGACGGCGATTGGACCCGTCGACATTCTCGCCACCGACGCCAGCGGTGCCAGCGTCGCCGTCGAAATTAAACGCCGCGGCGACATCGACGGTGTCGAACAGCTCACCCGCTACCTCGAACTGATGAACCGGGATCCGCTGCTCGCGCCGGTCAGCGGCGTATTCGCGGCGCAAGAAATCAAGCCACAGGCGCGCACGCTCGCACAGGACCGCGGCATCCGCTGTCTGCTGCTCGACTATGACTCGATGCGTGGGCTCGACGACTCGCACTCTCGCCTGTTCTAGGTCGCCACAGATCGCTTCTGGCGCGGGCCACCGCTAGTGCTGAGGGTCTTTCGCTCAGCCGTGCCCACCTACGCTGGGAACACAATGACCTCTCGATTCAGTAGCATTCTGTTCGATCTCGACGGCACGATCATGGATTCGGCCCCCGGCATCACCGCAACTCTCGCCTACACCTTCGAGACGCTCGGGCTGCCGATCCCGTCGCCGGCCGAGCTCATTGCCTTTGTCGGGCCGCCGCTGCTCGACTCGTTTCGTGACCGGGGGGGCCTCACGGCCGAGCAGGCCGAACATGCCCTCGACATCTACCGACCGCAGTATCTTCGCTCCGGTGTTTTTGACGCGACCGTCTACCCGGGGGTCGCCGAGATTCTGCGCCGCATTCACGACAGCGGCGTCCCGCTCTCGCTGGCGACCTCGAAGCCCGAGAAGCCCGCGCGGCTGATCCTCGAGCACTACGACCTGCTGAAATATTTCGACGTGGTCACCGGCGCCTCCGACGACGAGGTGCGCAGCGCCAAGGCGGATGTCGTGGCCGAAGCCCTCATCCGGCTCACCGCTTTCGGCGCCGACCTCTCGCGCCCCGTACTGGTGGGGGATCGCTCGCACGACGTCGAGGGGGCCGCCGAGCACAACGTGCCGACGATCTTTGTGCGCTGGGGATACGGTTCCCCGGCGGAGGAGGCCGGCGCTATCGGCGTGGCGAACGATGCTCACGAGCTCGACGCGCTGTTGTTCTCGCTCACCTAGGGCCGCGGCGTTTCGCCCGGCTTATTCCTTCGCTTGCGGCGAGCGCTACCGCCCAGGAACGGGCGCCGGGCAGTGCATGCGGGTCGCCGTGTGATCTTGGCTGCGCTCGAACCTGTGCAGCGCCATCCGCCGGCCGCACAGCGGGCAGGCCTTCTCCGAAACGGGCGGCAGGGGCGCCTCGCCATAGGGGCCGAGCTGGGCCGGCCCGAGGTAGGGGAAAAAGGTCTTGTTGAGTCGTTCCCACCAACGAAGGCGTTTTACTGTGGACACAAATGATTAGTATACTAACTAAATGTCCCCCGCCTTGCCTGCCGACCCCCTCGCGCTCGACCGGCAGGTCTGCTTCGCGCTTGCGGCGGCATCGCGCAGTGTGATCGGCCTGTATCGGGCGGTGCTCGAGCCGATGGGCCTCACCCACCCGCAATACCTGGTGGTGCTCGCGCTGTGGGAGCGCAGCCCACGAACGGTCAAGGACATCGGCGAGGCGCTGCACCTCGAGCCCGCAACGCTCTCGCCGCTACTCAAGCGGCTCGAGGCCGCCGGAATGCTCACCCGGACGCGCAATGCGCGGGATGACCGTGCTCTCGACGTCGCGCTGACACCGGCGGGGCTGGCTCTGCGCGGCGCTGCCGAGAAGGTCCCCGCGCAGATCGTTCAACGGCTGGGGCTCGACGGGGGCACGCTCGAGGGCATTCGCGACGGGCTCACCCTGCTGCTCGCGGCATCCGCCCGGTAACTAACGCGCGAGCCGCTCCACCACTGTGCCAAAAAGGTTCGGCAGGGTCGCTGCCAGTGGCACGATTGCGCCGCGCAGGGGGCTGGTCGCTGCGGTCACGAGACCACCCGTGAGGGCGCGGAAGTCGCGGGTGCTCCGCTTCCATGCCGCGTCGTAACGGGAGGGATCCCCACCGAGTACTGCCTCGACGGCGAGGCGGGCCTGCTCAAACCCCAGCCGCAGCCCCTCCCCGGTGATCGCGTCGACATAGCCGGATGCGTCGCCGACCAGCAATACCCGCCCCCATGACGGCCGAGCCGCCCGCTGGCGAAAGGGGCCAGCGCCGCGCCTGTTGCTGGCCGCCATGGCAGGGCCGAGGCAAGCGGCAAGTGGCGCGATCCCCGCGATCGTCTCGTCGAAATCCGTTCTGGCCCCGCCCAGAATCGCGACGCCAACGAGGTCATCCGCGATCGGGGTGACGTAGACCTCCGCGTGCCGCGCCCAATGAACTTCGATGAGGTCGCTCCATGGCTGAACCCTGAAGTGCTGGCGCAGGCCGAACCGTCTTCGCCCGCTCATCGGGCGTTCGAGGCCGGCCAGGCGGCGCACCGTCGAGTGCAGCCCGTCGGCACCGAACAGCCAACCTGCCCTGATGCCGTTGACGGTGACCCCGTCGGCATCCTGGTGAAACGACTCCACGCGGCCGACGGCACGCTCCACACCCAGCTCCCGCGCGCGATCGCTCAGCGAGTCGTGCAGCGTCGTGCGACGAACCCCGCGCCCGGCACCGCTGCGGAAGAGATGGTCGACCCGCCGGTCGGCGCTGTTGTAGCTGACCCCGCGCAGCGGCATCCCCGCCGGATCGACCCCGAGGCGCGCTAACAGCGGCACCGCGCCCGGCATGAGGCCCTCGCCGCAGGCCTTGTCGATCGCGCAAGCACGAGGTTCGACGATCGCGACGGTGAGCCCGGCCAAGCGCGCCTCGATCGCGGCACTCAGCCCGACCGGGCCGCCACCGACGACCACCACATCAACATCGGATGTCACGTCAGCTCTTTCAAGGCACGATTTTCGACGGGGATGCGAAAGCCGAGCAGCAACACCGCGTTGAGCACAGTGAAGGTGATCGCCGTCACCCATGCGGTGTGCACGAGCGGCAGCGCGATTCCCTCGATCGCCACCAGAAGGTAGTTGGGATGCGGCAGTCGCCGCCACCGGTATGGCCCGCGCCGCACCACCCGTTTCGCCCCCGGCACAACGATCACACGCGTGTTCCACTGGCTGCCCAGCGAGCGGATAATCCACGCCCTCCCCAACTGCGCCAGCAGTGCTAGGGCAAGCATCGGCCACCCGAGCAGCGGGATAAAGGGCCGGCCGACGACGACCACTTCGACAATGCAGGCCAGCAGCAGCCCGGTGTGCAGCGCGACCATCCACGGGAAGTGCGCCCGGCCGTACTCTTTCCCACCGCGCGCAAACGCGGCGGCCGCGTGTTGTTTCGAGATCGCGAGTTCGCTCAGGCGTTCGAATCCCGTCGCCAAAATCAGGCAGACGTAGAGGGTGACCGACAGGCTCACATCCACTCCAGCAGCACGAATTCGGCGCTCACGCCGGGGCCGAGCGCGAAAAGCAGGCCCGTATCGCCCGCGGTTCGGCCGCCCGCCGCGATGGTGTCAGCCAGCACATGCAACACGGCGGAGGAGGAGAGGTTGCCAACCCTGTCCAGTGACGCCCATGACTTCTCGAACGCGCTGCGGGGAACGCCGAGCGCGTGCTCGAAGGCGTCGAGCACGCGCGGCCCGCCCGGGTGGGCGACCCAGGCCGCGACATCCGAAATCGCCAACCCGTGATCTGCTAAGAACGCGGCCACCTCGTGCGGGAAGTGTTTTTCGATGACGTCCGCCACCCCCGCGGTCAGCACAATCTCGAACCCGGAGCCGCCGACGTTCCAGCCGATCACCTCACGCGTGTCGGGAAAGAATGAGCTGCGGGTGTCAACGATGCGGATGCCCGGCTCGCCGCGCTCGTCGCCGACGAGCACCACGGCCGCTGCGCCGTCGCCGAACAGCCCGGTCGCGACGAAGTTTGCCATCGTCCCGTCATCGCGCTGGAGCGTCAGCGAGCACAGCTCAACGCTCAGCAGCACGCCAACTTCTCGCGGATGCCCGACCAGGTAGTCATTGACCCGCGCGAGCCCCGCCGCGCCCGCGACGCAGCCGAGGCCGAACGACGGAAGGCGCTTCACGTCGGGACGCAGACCGAGCCGTGACACCAGCAGGGCATCGATGCTGGGCGCAGAGATTCCCGTGACGGAGGTGAACATGATGTAGTCGACATCCGGCGGCTCGAGACGGGCGATCGCGAGGGCGTCGCGCAGTGCTCGCTCGGCCAGCTCCGCGGCCACCTTGATGAAAATGTCATTCGACTGCCGAAAACTGCCCAGTTCGCGGTAACGCTCAAGCGGAAGGGCGGTGTGCCGGGTCGAAATGCCGCTGGAGGCATGCATTCGCTCCAGCACCGCGCGCCGAGTCGGCTGCGAGGAGATCAGGGGCGCTAACTCACGGGTGATCTCTGCCTGAGTATATGAAAACGCGGGCAGTACGGGTGCGACCGCCGCTATTCGGCTCATTCGCCGAAACTAGCACGCGGTGGCGCGCCCGTCGGGGCCTTGACAGTCGCGCTCCGCCGGATACCTCGCCGGGCCCCTGGGGTTCGCGCAAACACCTCGCGCACAATCAAGATGGACGCTCTGTCAAACAAAGAAGGACGCCCCAGCTGGGGCGTCCTACTTATTTTTTGTGCGCGAGGGGGGACTTGAACCCCCATGCCCTCACGGGCACACGGACCTGAACCGTGCGCGTCTGCCAATTTCGCCACTCGCGCGCTCCGCCGAAAAACGTGCTTCCGACTGAGCGAGATTAGCACAGGAGCGGGGGCACGGTCTCGGGCAAACAGGCTGCTCCCCGGGCCAGCGGCTAACATCGTCCTAACGATCATGGGAGAACTTTGGGTCTGCTAGACAACTTCGAGAGGGGTTTGGAGAGGGTAGTTAACGGTGCCTTCGCCAAGACCTTCAAAAGTGGTCTGCAGCCGATCGAGATCACCAGTGCCCTGCGACGCGAGCTCGACACCACCGCCGCGGTGGTCGCGCGCGACCGCATCCTCGTTCCCAACTCGTTCACGGTGCGGCTGAACCACACCGACTACGAGCGCATGGTTGCTCTGGGTCAAACGCTCATCGACGAGCTCACCCAACTCGTGCAGCAGCACGCCACGGCCCAGCGCTACTCCTTCTCCGGCGGAATCTCGATCAGCCTCCACGATGACCGATCGCTGACCCAGGGCATGATCGAAATCAGCTCCGTGAACGTCAAAGGCACCGTCGCCTGGACCCCGATCCTCGATATCGCGGGCAAGCGCTACCCGCTCACCCATTCCCACACCGTCATCGGTCGCGGCAGTGACGCCGACATCACCGTCGATGACTCGGGCATATCCCGCAAACACGTGGAGATTTTGTGGGATGGCACTCGCGCGCAGGTCAATGACCTCGGTTCAACGAACGGCTCGATGCTGGACGGCCGACGAGTGACGAAGGCGCCGCTGCCCCCCGACTCTGTGATCGACATTGGCCGCACTCGCATCGTCTTCCGGGTGCTCGCCCAGGCGGCCGGTGTCGATCAGTTCATTGACCTGAGGGCGCAACCACCACGGCCGGGCGGTGATGGCGGGTGAGCGAACTGACCCTACTCCTGCTGCGCTTCGGGTTCCTCGGCATCCTCTGGGTTTTCGTATTCGTCATCGTCTTCGCCCTGCGCAGTGACCTGTTCGGGCCAAAGGCCCGCCGCCTTCCGCAACCGGCCGCCTACTCGGCGCCGGTTGCCCCCGCACAAGCGCCAGTTGCGGGGCCGCCGCCGGCGCGCCGGGAGCCCACCAGCTCGCTGGACGCGAAGCGACTGGTGATCGTGTCCGGTTCGAAGGAGGGGCTCGAGATCGACCTCCCGGCCGAGCAGTTGACGATCGGGCGCTCCAACGAATCCGGGCTGGTGATCCGGGATGACTACACCTCGACACACCACGCGCGTCTCCTGCTCTGGAATGATGGCTGGGTCATCCAGGACCTAGACTCGACCAACGGCACCTTCCTCGACGACGCGCGAGTAATCGTGCCCACGCACGTGCCACTGAACACACCGGTCAAGATCGGTACGACAAGTTTCGAACTTCGGCGGTAGGTGAAAATGGCTACTTCGGGCAACAGCGCTGCCGTCTCGCATGTCGGAAAGATCCGCGCCAATAACCAAGACTCCGGTTACGCGGGCACCTACCTGTTTGTCGTCGCCGATGGGATGGGCGGCCACGCAGGCGGCGACGTCGCTTCGGCCATCGCGGTGAAGCGCATCACGGAGACCGATCGCCTTTACACCTCACCCAACGATGCCGCGTTCGCCCTACACGCGGCGCTGCTCGCGGCCAACTCGCTGTTGGCAGAGACGGTGTTCGACCACGGCGAACTCACCGGCATGGGCACCACGGTGAGCGCCATTCTGCGGGTCGATAACCAGATCGCGATGGCCCATATCGGCGACTCCCGCATCTATCTATACCGCGACGCCGAGCTCACCCAGATTTCTGCCGACCACACGTTCGTGCAGCGACTCGTCGATAGCGGTCGCATCACCCAGGAGGAAGCGGCGGTTCATCCCCGGCGGTCCGTTCTGATGCGCGTCCTCGGCGATGTCGATGCTTCCCCCGAGATCGACACCACGGTGCTCGACACCCGCCCCGGCGATCGTTGGCTGATCTGCTCAGACGGGCTCAGCAGTTACGTCACCGACGAGAAGATCGCGGCGGCCCTAGCGGCAGGTTCCAGCACCGACGATGCCGCCAACCGTCTGGTCAAGGAGAGCCTCGACCAGGGCGCGCCCGACAACGTGACCGTGGTCCTCGTCGACATCGACGACAGCGGTGATTCCTCGCATAACCCCCCGATCACGGTCGGGTCGGCCGCGTCTGCGCTGGTCTTCGAGGCCGACAGCATTCGCAAGCCGATGCGCCTGCCAAGTCTGTTACTGCACCCGCTCAAGGCCACGCAAACCGACGACAGCCACTTCGAGCCGGAGTCCGACGAATACCTCGATGCCCTTATCCTCGAAGACCGTCGACGCGCCCGGCGGCGGCGCATCTCGTGGCTCGTCTTCCTCGCCGTCGTGGTCGCGGCGATCGTGACAGCGGCGGTCGTCGGCTACCAGTTCACCCAGCAGCACTTCTATGTCGGTGCCGATAATGGCAAGGTCGCGATCTTCCAGGGCGTGCAGCAGGATGTCGGACCGATCAAGCTCTCTCACGTGCTCGAGGCCACCAACATCAGCCTCGACACCCTTTCGCCCTTCAGCCGGCAGAGCGTCGAAGCGACCATCAACGCCAACAGCCTCTCCGATGCTCACCGCATAGTGGACCAGTTGTCGGATGCCAAATAGCGCGAGCCGCACGCTCGGAACCCCCGTGGAAGCGGGGGTCCGCTCCCCGTTGACCACCAGCATCCGACTGAAGCTGCGGGTGCCCGCCCGGCTGCGCAATCTCGAGTTGGCCCTCGTGCTGTTGGCCATCGCCATCAACATCGCCGCAATCTCTCTGGTCCAGCTCGGGGCCATTGGGCATCTCGAGTTCACTGCCATCGGCCTCGACGCCCTTCTCGGGGTGCTCATTGTCGCCCTGCATGTCACGCTGCGCGTGGTCGCTCCCGACGCCGACCCGCTCATCCTTCCGATCATCACCCTGCTCAACGGGTTGGGCATCGCGATGATCTATCGCCTCGATCTGGCCGACAAGTCCTACGGCTGGGGTAGCGCGGGCATCCGCCAGATTCTGTGGACGGCGATCGCCGTCGGCATCGCGATCGCGGTGGTGATTGTGGTGCGAAATCACCGGGTGCTGCAGCGCTACCGGTTCGTCGCCATGTTCGTCGGTATCGTTTTGTTGTTGTTGCCGATGCTCCCCATCGTCGGATCGGCCAAGAACGGCGCGCGACTGTGGGTCGACATCGGGCCCTTCTCTTTCCAGCCCGGCGAGCTCGCGAAAGTCGCGCTAGCCATCTTCTTTGCGGGCTACCTCGTCACGGCGCGCGATTCGCTGTCGATGGTCGGTCGACGCATTCTCGGGATGCGCTTCCCGCGAGCCCGCGACCTCGGCCCCATCCTCGTGGTGTTCGCCTCATCGATGCTCGTCCTCGTGTTTCAGCACGACCTCGGTGTCGCCCTGCTCTACTTCGGGCTCTTCCTCGTGATGCTCTATGTGGCTACCGGGCGGGGAAGCTGGGTGGTGCTCGGGCTGTCGATGCTCGTCGTCGGTGGTGCAATCGCCAGCCAAGTGCTCAGCTACGTCAACGGGCGCTTCGCCACCTGGCTCAATCCGTTCGACCCGAAGATCTACGACGAGCAGGGCGGAAGCTACCAGCTGGTGCAGGGGCTGTTCGGGTTTGCCAACGGTGGCTTGCTGGGCACCGGGCTCGGCCGCGGCCGCCCCGACATCACCCCGCTCGCCAACAGCGACTACATCATCGCGGCGCTCGGTGAAGAGTTGGGGCTCATTGGCATCTTCGCGATCCTCGGTCTGTATTTGCTGTTCGTCTCCCGCGGTTTTCGCATCGCGTTCGCCGGACAAGACGATTTTGGTCGCCTGCTCGGTGTGGGCCTGTCTTTCGCCATCGCGCTTCAGGTCTTCGTGGTGGTGGGCGGCGTGACGCGCGTTATTCCCTTAACTGGCCTGACGACCCCGTTCCTCGCCGCGGGTGGGTCCTCCTTGGTCGCGAACTGGATCATCGCGGCCCTGCTGCTGCGGCTCTCTGACACCGTGCGCAACCAGCCTCGGCTGATCGTCGAGGCCGCACCCGACGTCGGGGCTGGGATGGTGGTCCGGTGAATAGAGAACTCAAGCGGGTCAGCACAGTGGTGCTGATCATGTTCCTCGCGCTGTTCCTGTCGAGCACCGTCATTCAGGTTGTTTCGGCCGACACGCTTCGCGGAGACGCGCGCAACGCGCGCTCGCTCTACGCCAGCTACTCGGCCGAGCGTGGCGCCATCTTGATCGGTGGCACGCCGATCGCGCAGTCCCGGCCGACGACCGACGAGTACCGCTTTCAGCGCACCTATACGAACGGGCCGCTGTATGCCCCCGTCACGGGTTACTTCACCCTCGGTCAGGGCAATACCGGAATTGAGGGCGCCCTCAACAACTACCTGAGTGGAACATCCAATCAGCAGTTCTTCGATCAGGTCAACGCGATTCTCACCGGGCAAAACCCGAAGGGCGCAGCGGTTTCGCTCACGATCGACCCGGTGGTGCAGCAGGCGGCATGGGATGCGCTCGGCGATCACAGCGGCGCCGTAATCGCGATCAGACCTAAGACCGGCGAAATCATCGCCATGGTCTCGAAGGCGACATTCGACCCCAATCTCTTGGCCGTACACGACAGCCAGAAGGTCATCGATACTTATGACACGCTGCTGGCTGACCCCTCCGGTCCGCTGTTCAATCGCACGATGTCCGGCGACTTTGACCCGCCCGGATCGACCTTCAAGTTGGTCGTGACAGCCGCGGCGCTAGAGAGCGGCAAGTACACTCCCGACAGCCAATTTCCGAACCCGCCAGAGCTGCAACTCCCGCAGAGCAACGCCATCATCACCAACTCGGGGCGCGATACCTGTGGTGGCACAGCCACCGTGTCGATCGCCGATGCGCTGCGGCTGTCCTGCAACATTCCGTTCGCGCAGATCGGTCTCGCCGTCGGTGGCCGCGCGATCCTGCAGCAGGCCGAAAAGTTCGGCTTCAATCGGACTGTCGACGTGCCGATGACCTCCACCGAGAGCGTCTATCCCCGCGGCCTAGATGACCCGCAAACGATGCTGGCGGCCTTTGGGCAGTCAAGTGTGCGCGCTTCGCCGCTGCAGATGGCTATGGTGTCGATGGCGATCGCTAACAGCGGGGTTCTCATGCAACCGACCCTCGTGCAGAGCGTGATAGCGCCCGATCTGACGATCATCAAGAAGTTGCAGCCGACCATTTTCAGCCAGGCGATCAGTCAGCAGACGGCGACGACGATGACCCAAATGATGATCAATAACGTCAGCAACGGTGCGGCCAGTAATGCCAGAATAGATTCAGTCAGCGTCGCGGGTAAGACCGGTACAGCAGAGAACGGAGTGGGCGAGCCATACTCGCTCTGGTTCACGGGTTTTGCGCCGGCGAATGACCCCCAAGTCGCCATTGCTGTCGTCGTGCAGAACGGTGGTGGCATCGGTCAGAACGGCACGGGTAACATGCTCGCGGCTCCGATTGCGAAAAAAGTACTAGAGGCGGTGCTATTCAGATGAGACCCACGAGCGGCCTCACCTTTGGGGCCAGATATCAGCTCACCAGCCGCGTCGCAATCGGCGGCATGGGCGAGGTCTGGCAGGCGACCGACCTGGTAATCGGGCGCACGGTGGCGATCAAGATCCTCAAGGACGAGTACCTGGGCGATCCGGGTTTCTTGGAGCGCTTTCGCGCAGAAGCCAGGCATGCCGCGCTCGTGAACCACGAGGGCATCGCCAATGTTTTTGACTACGGCGAGGAAGACGGTAGTGCCTTCCTCGTCATGGAACTCGTACCGGGCGAGGCACTGAGCGCGATCCTTGAGCGCGAGCACGTTCTCTCCACCGACCGGGTGCTCGATATTGTCGCCCAGACGGCCAACGCACTACATGCCGCCCACGCCGCCGGTCTTGTACACCGCGACATCAAGCCGGGCAACCTGCTGATCACTCCGGATGTCCGGGTCAAGATCACCGACTTCGGCATTGCCCGCATCGCCGACCAGGTTCCGCTCACCGCGACCGGCCAGGTCATGGGTACCGTGCAGTACCTCTCCCCCGAGCAGGCGAGCGGGCATCCCGCTTCCCCATCGACCGACATCTACTCGCTGGGAATTGTTGCGTATGAGGCTCTCGCCGGCCGCCGCCCTTTCACCGGGGAGTCGCAGGTGGCGATCGCCATGGCACAGATCAATGAGACGCCACCAGAGCTACCCGTTACCGTGTCAGAGCCGGTGCGCAATCTGGTCTATTCCTGCATCGCCAAAAACCCCGCTGACCGCCCTGCCTCAGCCGCGAATCTCGCGAGGGCAGCACAAGCGCTGCGCCGGGGAGATCTCGCCGCCGCGGCCGCCGCTGTCCCTGGGATCGTCGGCGCCAGTTCGCTCGCCGCCATGGTCGGCCCCAATTATGGGCAGAACACGCAGCAGCTCACCCGAGTGTTGACCACAAACGGCACCGGCGGCATTCCCACTCAGCCCACAGAGACCCGACGCCGAAACCCCTGGACTTGGCCGCTCGTCGCGCTTATTTCGCTGCTCGCGGTGGTGCTCATCGGCACGATCATCGCGCTCGTCGCCATCCCGGGCAGTTCTCCCACCCCGAGCAGCAGCGCCCCCACTTCGCCAGCCGCCACCTCGTCGACTCCGACGCCCACACCGACCAGCAACGTGGTGGTGTTGGACGAAAAAGACTTCATCGGCCTGACCCAAGCCCAGGCCGGCGACCTGCTGACGCAGAAGGGGTTGCGCATGGATCCCGTCACGGGCATCCCCGCCCCCTCCGCGGATTTGGTGGGCACCGCCTACAAGATCAACCCCAAGGGCAATGTGCGCAAGAACGACCTGATCGCGGTGACCTTCTACAAAGAGGTCGCTGCCCCGCCAGTGGCCACCCAGCCCGCGCCCACCACCTATCCCGCCGGTCCACACCTTCCCGGCTCGACTGTCACAGTGAGCTGGCCCGCCTACACCGGCTGCCCCGCCGGCCACACCCTGAGCGGATTTTCCGTGAAGGTGACCAACGGCACGATCACCGGCAACGGTGGAAACGGCTCGGTGGGACCAACGACCAATTCGCTGGCAATCCAACTCGGATCCCCCTCACCCGGCACGACGGTCGTCAAGTACACGGCTCTCTGCACCGACCTCGAGTCCCCGTCGTCCGGCGACACCTCGATCGCCTACTAGAAGAAGTGCCGCGAGGGCCAACGGCTACACTTGCAGAGATATTGTCGGGATCGGGAAGAGATGCTTGTGACTGAAGGCGTTGAACCGAGCGTACGTCTGCTTGCCGGCCGCTACCAGGTAGGTGAGCTCGTGGGCCGCGGCGGTATGGCCGACGTCCACGTCGGCACGGATACCCGCCTCGGGCGTCGAGTGGCAATCAAGCTTCTCAAGCCGTCCCTTGCCAACGACCCTGCCTTCCGCACCCGCTTTCGCCGCGAGGCACAGGATGCCGCAAAGATGGCCCACCCCACGATCGTGCGCATCTTCGACGCGGGCGAGGAGTCGGTGGGTGAGCCGGGCGGCACCGAGACCCTGATCCCGTTTATCGTCATGGAATTCGTCGACGGACGACTGCTCAAAGACCTGATCGCCGAGGGTGCGGTCGACCCGGCCGAGGCCTGTCGGATCATCGAACAGGTGCTCACGGCCCTCGAGTATTCGCACCGCGCCGGAGTCGTGCACCGCGACATCAAGCCGGGCAACATCATGATCACCTCCACCGGGCAGGTGAAGGTCATGGATTTCGGTATCGCCCGCGCCATCTCGGACTCCGCGGCAACGATCGCCGAGACCAGCAGCATCCTCGGTACCGCGCAATACTTCTCGCCCGAACAGGCACGCGGCGAGACGGTGGATGCCCGCACCGATCTCTATTCGACCGGAGTCGTGTTTTTCGAGCTCCTCACCGGACGCGCACCGTTCCGCGGTGAAAATCCGGTTTCCGTGGCGTACCAGCACGTGAACTCGGAGGCGGCCGCACCTAGCTCACTCAACCCGAAGGTTTCTCCCGCGCTCGATGCCGTCGTGCTGCGCGCCCTCGCGAAAGACCGCTTCCAGCGCTACCAGAGCGCCAACGAGTTTCGCGACGATGTCGAATCCGCCGCGGTCGGCGCCGTTCCGGTGCGCAAGCCGGTCGCGGCGAGCGACTTTAACGCCACACTGTTCGGGGTCAACCCCACTTCGGTGGCCGGGTCAGAAGCCACCCTTCGCCAACTCACTGTCGACGCCGATGACCGCATCGTCCGTACCCAGAATCGCCCCCCGGTCGCGTGGATCTGGGCCGGAATTGCCACGATGGTGGTCATCATCGCCGCGGTCATTTTCTGGACGTTTAACCTCGCCCCGGCCCAACTCACCGGCAATGTCTCCGCCAAGGTGCCCAGCGTCGCCGGGCAGACCTATGAGGACGGTTCCAAGGCCCTCGAGTCGGCAAAGCTTGCACCGCAGAAGTTCACGGAGGCGAGCAAGACCGTGCCTGAGGGCGTCATCATCCGCACTGATCCTGACGCCGGCACCACCGTCTCACCCGGTCTTCAGATCAAGGTCTACGTCTCGATCGGTGAAACGCCGGTGACTGCCCCTAACGTCAAGAACATGCTCGAGGCCGACGCGGTCGCCGCAATTGTCGCAAAAAAACTGGTCTACGGCAGCACGACCACCACCTATTCACCCGACATCGCGGCCGGCATCGTCATCAACTCCGACCCGGTCGGTGGCGCCACCCTCGGCGCAGATGGCAAGCCCATTCGCGAAGGCTCGCGGATTAACCTCGTCGTCTCCAACGGCATGGTTCAGGTCCCGGATGTCACGGGCCAGCCGATCGCTGCCGCGAGCGCGACGCTGACCGCCCTCCAGCTCAATATCAAGGTGCAGGTCGACAGCACCTGCAAAGGCGGCGTTGTCGCGTCGCAATCCCTCAAGGGCGATGTGCCCCAGAAATCGCCCATAACCCTGATCTACTGCAGCGGAAGCTGACCGGCAGCTGAGGACAGGGTGACGAGCGGGGTCAGTCCCTTAGCTGCCTCTGCCGCTTCGGGCAGCCCGGCGGCGGCGAGCCAGTTGCCGATCATGCGGTATCCACCCTCGGTGAGCACCGATTCCGGATGAAACTGCACCCCGTAAATCGGCAGGCTCGCATGCTGCAGGCCCATGATCACCCCGCCCGCCGTGCGCGAGGTTACGGTCAGTGAATCCGGCACCGTTGAATTCACGACAGCCAGCGAGTGATATCGAGTGGCCGCGAACGGCTGGGGTACGCCGTCGTAAAAGGCACCACCATCGTGGCTGATGAGGGACGTTTTACCGTGCATGAGCTCGTCGGCGTGAGTGACGGTCGCACCGAGCGCCTCGGCGATCGCCTGATGTCCGAGGCAAACACCGAGCAGTGGCTGGCCCGTGTGAAGTACCGCGGCCACGATGGGGATGCTGACGCCCGCGTTCGCCGGTGTGCCGGGGCCCGGCGAGAGCAGCACTGCGTCGTAGTCGCGGATGACGTCGGCAGCGGCCGCGGCCGGGAATGCGTCGTTGCGCATCACGGTCGTCTGCGCTCCCAACTGGAGCAGGTATCCGTTGAGGGTGTAAACGAAGCTGTCGTAGTTGTCGATGACCAAAACGTGAGTCATTGGGTCACCGTGACGTCTTGCGGGAAAACGTATTCTTGCGCCCACGGGAAGACCCAGGTGACGCAGGCGGCCAATACGGCCACCAACAGGATGAGCAGGATGAGCAGCTTGAGCCAGACTGCTCCGGGGAGCACGCGCCACAATGCCCCGTACATCAGCCGGCCGCCTTGGCCTGCGTAAGCCCGGCGATCTCGGCCGGGGCGCCGCCAGCACGCGGGTACCAGGTGTCGAACACGCTGTACGCCACAAACCGCTCAGCCGCAGAGAATTTGGGATTGCAACTGGTTATGGTGAGCAGCCGATCGGTCGGTGCGGTCGACGGTGACTGCGGAACGGCATCCAACACCCCCACGCCGGTCGGTTGCACGAATTCGAGCGACCGGAAGATGTATTTGTACCAGCCATCCGGGGTCTCGATATAGATGCTGTCTCCCACCTGCAACTCGTTGATAGCGGTGAAAGGGGCACCCCACGTGGTGCGATGGCCAGCGATCGCAACGTTTCCAACGGCTCCGGGCATCTGGGTTCCCGGGTAGTGCCCTATCCGCCCGTTGAGTACATCGACAACGCCGATGCCCTCCGCGATCGGGCGCTGATAGTCTGCGCCGAAACGCGGCACGATCAGGGTGGCAAATGAGACCGCGTTCGCCGGAGCGACACCGACAACGGGCGCTCCGGGATCGGGGCGTTGGGGGCCGACCGGTGCTGACGCTTCATTCTTGCCCCAACTCTGACTGAGTTGGCTGGCCTGCTTGTTCTGTTGGTTGCCTACGACGAGGTCATTGAGCCAGAGCTGCCAGCCGAGGAAGAGTAATACGAGAACCCCTGCGGAGATAAAGAGCTCCCCTATGATGCCAATTACGCTCACCCGGTGGCGTTTCGCGGCGCGCGGGCGTAGGCGCAAGGCATCCTCGGCAACCATGTGTTCGATTCTAAGGCGTCCCACCGGCCCGATACTGCGAGCCCGCCCGGGGACGTGGCCCAGCAATCAGGCTAGAATCCTCGTTATGGCCCGTACGACAGCACGCACCAAGACCGAACGTCCGCAGAGCACGTCGGGTGAGCAAGCCCCCAACGCCGTCTGGTTCAAGCCGGTAATGTTTGGCTTCATGCTGCTCGGGCTCATCTGGATCATCGTCTTCTATGTCAGCCAGAACCAGTTCCCGATCCCGAGCTTGGGTAGTTTCAATATCCTCGTCGGCTTCGGAATTATGTTTGTAGGGTTCCTGATGACGACGCGCTGGCGCTAGGTAGCCCGCACACAATAACTACAGGCATGTAGTTATACCCACTGTGGATAGCGCTGTGGATAACTAGCCCGAGGGCCTCCGCTAGATCAGGTACAGCCGCGCCAGAGTCAGGGCCAGCAGTGCTACAAAGATGCCGATCACCGCGATCACCTGCACGACTCTTTGGTTCTCCCGACGGGTTCTCAAATAGACGAGTGCCGTTGCCGCACCCACGATCAGCCCTCCGACGTGGGCCTGCCACGCGATATTCGTGCCCGGCAGAAACCCGATGACGAGGTTGAGCCCGATCACGATCAGAAGCTGGGTCGCGTTGCCGCCGAGCTTGCGCTGAATCACGAAGTAGGCGCCCAGCAGCCCAAAGATCGCACCGGATGCCCCGACCACAGGTGTCGACGGGGCGATGAGCAGCACAGCGACCGAGCCACCGAACCCACTCAGCAGGTAAAGGACGAGAAAACGTACCCGGCCCAGCATCCGCTCCATTATTGGTCCAAAGACGAAGAGCGAGAACATGTTGAACAGGATGTGCAGGAACGAGCTGGGCGAGTGTACGAACAGCGCCGTGATCATGCGCCACGGTTGGGTATAGGTGTAGGGCGCGTAGTACAACAGCGCATTCGTCACCGGGCTGTTTGGTAGCAGCTGCAACACGTAGATCAACGCGCACAACGCGATGATCGCCCAGGTCACGACCGGCTGATCTGCAGTCGAGCGCAGTGCCCCGGCAATCGTCGAGGTGCGTCGCGGCGAACCGGCCCTGCCCTCTTTCACACACTCAGGGCAGTGCACGCCAACGGCCGCCTGCGTCTGGCATTGTGGGCAGATCGTGCGACCGCACCGCTGGCACAACACGAAGCTCTGCCGGTCGGGATGCCGGTAGCAAAAGTTAGCCGGATTGACCGGCGCGTTCGACACCGATATCAGGCTTCGTCGATGGTGACGCTTTCGATCACAACGTCTGTGAGGGGCTTGTCACGGGAATCGGTGTCGACGGCCTCGATGGCATCGACGACACGCTTCGACTCGTCGTCAGCGACGACGCCGAAAATGGTGTGCTTGCCCTGCAGCCACGGGGTCGACGCCGTGGTGATAAAGAACTGTGAGCCGTTGGTGCCACGGCCGCCCTGGGTGCCCGCGTTTGCCATCGCCAGGATGTAGGGCTCGCCGAAGGTCAGCTCTCCGTTGATTTCATCGTCGAACTGGAATCCGGGGCCGCCGACTCCCTGGCCGAGCGGGTCTCCGCCCTGAAGCATGAAGTCTTTGATGATGCGGTGGAAGATGACACCGTCGTAGAGCTTGTCCGTGGATACCTTGCCGGTGGCGGGATGCGTCCACTGGATGGTGCCGGAAGCGAGCCCGGTGAAGTTGGCCACCGTTTTCGGCGCGTGGTTGCCATAGAGGTTGAGTTTGATCGTTCCCAGGTTGGTCTTCACTGTGGCTACGGCTGTGTGGAGTGACATGAGGTCAATTCTTGCATAGCGCTTTCCGTGCGGGCGCTGTAAAGGTGCCAGAGCCTCTGCGTCAACCCCGTACCCGCGAAAGGGGCGTCGTGGCAGTATTGGCTGGTCAGTTAGTTTTTATCCACTGGAGGTTTCCCCATGGCACTATCGCGTAAACGCCGGAAAGAGCTCAACAGGCTGAAAGGTCAGGCTGGGGATCTCTGGGAAGGCCAGAAAGAGCTGCTTGATCACGCATCGCAGATCGTTCGTGACGCCAGCCGTCAAGCGGCGCACTACGCCAGGGAAGAGGTGTCGCCGCGAATCCGTGACACCTACGAAGACACCGTGCGTCCCGCGGTCCGATCCGGGATCGCCGGCGCACGCTCAGCAGCAACTACCGGCCGCGACAACCTCGTCCACAACGTGCTGCCCGCCATGTCGTCGGCTCTCGGCACGGCGCTTGCCGCGATCGAGGTCGCCAAGAACCAACAGGTGCGCGACGCCATCGGCCGCGCCACAAAGATCGGAACGGACGCCGGTACCCGGGTTGGAGTGATCAAGCCCAAGCCGGCGGGCGCAGGGCGCTACATCCTGATCGGAATCGCCGTGGTGGCCGCGGCCGGAGTGGCTTACGCCGCCTGGCAGACCCTGCGCGCCGACGACGATCTCTGGATCGACGACGACGATAGCTCAGAAGAACCCGACGACGAGCTGTAACTCGGTCATTCGCGAAGGAACGCCGCCAGCTACTGGCGGCGTTCTTTTCTTTTGTGGAGCCTAGGGGAATCGAACCCCTGACCTCCTGCTTGCAAAGCAGGCGCTCTACCAATTGAGCTAAGGCCCCGGATGGCCGAGGAAGATAAAGGAACCCCTTGTGGGAGTTCCAGTGGGGGTACCAGGACTTGAACCTGGGACCTCTTCGTTATCAGCGAAGCGCTCTAACCGCCTGAGCTATACCCCCGTGGGCCGAGTAAGAACTTACCCTACGCGGCCGGGTTTGTTGCAATCGATCAGTTGTTGGTGAACCCCACCAGAAGACCGCCGGTGATCCGAACACTGAAGTTATAAAGCATACTGGCGACCGCGCCCAGCGCCGTCCCCACCACGACGTTCAGAATGGCGATGACGAACGCGAAGAGCGCCACCTGGGGAAGTGAGAAACTGCGGGAGATGGTGAACTGGGGATCACCCAGAATGTCTTTCAGGATCTTGTCGAGGTTGCCGAAGATCCCCGTCGAGTTGAGAACGATCCAGACAAAGATGGTCGCAACGACGAGCACGACGCCCAGCGAGGCGGCGACCAAGAACGACAGCTTGACGGCCGACCAGAAGTCGACATAGACCAGCTTCAGCCTGACCTGCTTGACGGCTACCTGGCGCTGCGACTTGCGCTGAAGTTTCTCCGCGACACTACTCATCTGCTGATTCGTCCTCTCCAGCGGCCTCTACGGTCGCCGGCTCTTGGGCAGACTCGTCGAGTTCCTGATTGTCTAGATTACGTTCACTGTTTCTCGCGATCGCAATGATCTTGTCGTCATCGGCGAAGCGGGCGAACACCACACCCATGGTGTCGCGGCCCTTGGCGGGCACCTCAGCGACAGATGAGCGTACCACCTTGCCGCTGGCAAGAACCACTAGCACTTCGTCGTCGTCGTCGACGATAAGCGCCCCGGCGAGGTCGCCGCGCGCTTCCGCGAGCTTGGCAACCTTGATGCCGAGACCGCCGCGGCCCTGCACCCGGTACTGGTCGACCGAGGTTCGCTTGGCATAGCCACCCTCCGTCACGACAAAGACGTACCCGCTGTCGCTGACCACGCTTGCGCTGAGCAGGCTGTCCTCGTCGCGGAAGTGCATGCCGATCACACCAGAGGTTGATCGGCCCATCGGCCGCATCGCCGCATCGGACGCGGTGAATCGGATCGACATGCCCTTACGTGAAACGAGAAGAACATCGGCGTCTTCTTCGACGAGCATCGCCGAAACGAGTTCGTCGGCTTCACGAAGGTTGATCGCAATAATCCCACCGGTGCGATTGGTGTCGTATTCGCTCAGCGCCGTCTTCTTCACCAGCCCACCGAGGGTGGCTAGCACCAGATACTTCGCCGCGGCGTAGTCCCTGATGTCAAGAATTTGCGCGATCTGCTCACCCGGCTGCATCGCGAGCAGGTTGGCGACGTGCTGCCCTTTCGCATCGCGGCCAGCCTCCTGCAGCTCGTAGGTTTTGGCACGATAAACGCGGCCGGTGTTCGTGAAAAACAGCAGCCAGTGGTGCGTCGTGGTCACGAAGAAGTGGTCGACGACGTCATCCGCCCGCAACTGCGCGCCCTTGACACCCCTGCCCCCACGGTGCTGGCTGCGGTAATTATCGCTGCGCGTGCGCTTGATGTATCCACCGCGCGTGACCGTCACCACCATCTCCTCTTCGGGGATGAGGTCTTCCACGCTCATGTCGCCGTCGAAACCAAACATGATCTCGGTGCGTCTGTCGTCACCGTATTTCGCGATCAACTCGGTGAGCTCTTCGCTCACGATGTCGCGTTGGCGCTGCGGGCTGGCGAGAATCACCATGTACTCGGCGATCTCGATCTCGATCTCGGCCAGCTCATCCGCGATCTTCTGGCGCTCGAGGGCCGCCAGGCGGCGCAACTGCATATCGAGAATCGCGCGGGCCTGCAGCTCGTCAATGGTGAGTAGCGTGATGAGCCCTGCACGCGCGTCTTCGACGGTCGACGACCCGCGAATGAGGGCAATGACCTCATCGAGGGCGTCAAGAGCCTTCACGTAACCACGCAAAATGTGGGCGCGTTCCTCCGCCTTGCGCATCCGGAACTGGGTGCGCCGAACGATCACCTCGATCTGGTGCGTCGCCCACGCCGTGATGAAACCGTCAATCGATAGCGTGCGCGGGATGCCGTCGACGATCGCGAGCATGTTCGCGCCGAAGTTCTCCTGCAACTGGGTGTGCTTGTAGAGGTTGTTCAGCACAACTTTGGCGACGGCGTCGCGCTTGAGCACGATGACGAGGCGCTGCCCGGTGCGACCGGACGTCTCGTCACGAATATCCGCGATCCCCGCAAGCTTGCCCTCCTTGACGAGGTCGGCAATCTTCAGGGCGAGGTTGTCGGGGTTGACCTGGTACGGCAGCTCCGTGACGACCAGGCAGGTTCGACCCTGCAGCTCTTCCACGTTGACGACGGCCCGCATGGTGATCGAGCCGCGACCGGTTCGGTAGGCATCCTGAATGCCCTTGAGCCCGAGAATCTGCGCGCCGGTGGGGAAATCCGGGCCTTTGATGCGCTGCACCAGAGCCTCGATGAGCTCCTCCTGCGAGGCATCCGGATTGGCCAGATGCCAAAGGGCTCCCTCGCCCACCTCGCGCAGGTTGTGCGGCGGGATGTTGGTGGCCATACCGACCGCGATACCAACCGATCCGTTAACGAGGAGGTTTGGGAAACGGCTCGGGAGCACCGTCGGTTCTTGGGTGCGGCCGTCGTAGTTGTCCTGGAAATCGACCGTGTCTTCCTCGATGTCCCTGACCATCTCCATGGCCAACGGCGCCATCTTGGTCTCGGTGTATCGATGGGCTGCCGCGCCGTCATTTCCCGGGGATCCAAAGTTGCCTTGGCCCAGCGCCAGCGGGTAGCGCAGGCTCCACGGTTGCACCAGACGAACGAGGGCGTCATACACCGACGAGTCGCCGTGCGGGTGGAACTGCCCCATGACATCACCGATGACGCGGGTGCACTTGGAGAAACCCTTGTCGGGCCGGTAGCCCCCGTCGTACATCGCGTAGATGACGCGGCGATGCACTGGCTTGAGGCCGTCGCGCACCTCGGGCAGGGCGCGACCCACAATCACGCTCATCGCGTAGTCGAGGTAGGAACGCTGCATCTCTAGCTGGAGGTCGACCTGTGAAATCTTGTCGTGGCGCGTATCGACTACGGCGTTCTCGAAGGTCACCTCGCCGGCGGTGTCTGGGGTAGTTTCGGGCGTGCTGCCCTCGGTGGGCTCTGTTACGTCTGCCATGTCTAAATACCTATCTGCGCGTCGACTAGATGTCGAGGAAGCGCACGTCCTTGGCGTTGCGCTGGATGAAATTGCGGCGGGATTCGACATCCTCACCCATCAGGGTGGAGAACGTTTCGTCCGCGGCGGCAGCGTCATCGAGGGTGACCTGCAGCAGGGTGCGCGTCGCGGGATCCATGGTCGTCTCCCACAGCTCCTTGTAGTCCATCTCGCCGAGCCCCTTGTAGCGCTGGATGCCGTTCTCTTTTGGCATGCGCTTTCCGCTGGCGAGTCCGAGCTCGACCAGGGCGTCACGTTCCCGGTCGCTGTACACATACTCGTTCTGAGCGTTGCTCCACTTGAGCCGGTACAGGGGGGGCTGAGCGAGGTACACATAGCCGAGGTCGATCAGTGGGCGCATGTAACGGAACAACAGGGTCAAGAGCAGCGTGGTGATGTGCTGGCCATCGACATCGGCATCTGCCATCAAAACGATCTTGTGATACCTCGCCTTGGCGGGATCGAAGTCTTCACCCACCCCGGCACCAAAGGCGGTGATCATGGACTGCACCTCGTTGTTGCCGAGCGCCCGATCGAGACGGGCCTTCTCCACGTTCAGGATCTTGCCGCGCAGCGGCAGGATCGCCTGAAATTCGGGGTTTCGCCCCTGAACTGCTGAGCCGCCTGCCGAGTCACCCTCGACCATGAAGATTTCCGAGAGCGCCGGGTCTTTACTCGAGCAGTCCCGCAACTTACCGGGCATGCCACTGGACTCGAGGAGTCCTTTGCGCCGGGTCTGCTCGCGTGCCTTTCGGGCGGCAAGGCGGGCTTGCGACGCCATGATCGCCTTGCGAATGATGTCGCGCGCCTGGGTCGGGTTGCGATCGAACCAGTCTCCGAGCTGCTGCCCGGCAATGCGCTGCACGAACGCTTTCGCCTCGGTGTTGCCGAGCTTGGTTTTGGTCTGGCCCTCGAATTGCGGTTCTGCAAGCTTCACGGAAATCACCGCCGTGAGACCCTCGCGCACGTCATCGCCGGAGAGGTTCTCGTCTTTCTCCTTGATGATGTTCTTCTCGCGCGCGTACTTGTTGACGAGCGTGGTCAGGGCAGCGCGGAATCCCTCTTCGTGGGTTCCGCCCTCGTGGGTGTTGATGGTGTTCGCGTAGGTGTGCACGCTCTCGGTGTACCCATTGGTCCACTGCATCGCCACCTCGAGCGAAATCTTGCGATCGGCATCTTCCGACTCAAACGCAATTACCTCTGGATGGATCAGCTCGTTCTTCTTCGCGTTGTTGAGGTACTGAACGTAATCCACGAGCCCCTGCTCGTACATGTAGCTGTCGACGACCTCGTCGTCACCGCGCTCATCGGTGAGGGTGATTCGCAGTCCCTTATTAAGGAAGGCCATCTGCTGGAAGCGGGCCCGCAGCGTCTCATAGTCGAATTCGACGGTTTCGAACGTTTCCTTGCTCGGCCAGAAGGCAATATTCGTGCCGGTCTCTGTCGAGGATTCGCCCTGAGCGAGTGGGGCGAGCGGAACTCCGTTCGCGAAACTCATCCGCCACACGAACCCTTGGCGGCGCACCTCGACGTCGAGTTCGCTCGATAGCGCGTTGACAACCGAACTACCGACGCCGTGCAGCCCACCGGAGACCGTGTAACCGCCGCCGCCGAACTTGCCCCCGGCGTGCAGGATGGTCATCACGACCTCAACCGTCGACTTCTGCTCCTGCTTGTTGAGATCAACCGGGATGCCGCGGCCGTTGTCAGAAACCCGTACCGAGCCATTTTTGCCGAGAACAATCTTGATGTTGTCGCAGTAGCCGGCGAGAGACTCGTCGACCGAGTTATCGACGATCTCGTACACCAGGTGGTGCAGCCCCCGCGGACCGGTGGATCCGATATACATTCCAGGCCGCTTGCGAACAGCCTCGAGCCCTTCGAGGATCTGGATCTGGTCGGCACCATAGCTGTCGGCCGCCACATGCCCACTGGAGATCGGATTGTGCGCCGACCCCTCGTTGGCAGCGATATCTCCGGCTACTTCCGGGAAGTCTTCCGAGGGCGTGGATGTCATATGAAGTTGGCTCCTGCCGGTTGGTGACGCTAGCCATTCGGGGCGTGTGCCTTCACTCTGGAAGGGGCACCCGACGGCGCTGATGATTCTACCAAATCGACGAGGGCTAAAGAGTGAATTCCTCGATCTGGGGACTTGTGAAACCGAGGGTGACCAGTTTTGACTAGCTAGCCGTAAGTATCGCGCGGGCCACGGCCTGGAATTGATCTGGGGCCCCGTTTCCAGGATGGGGCGTTGGGGCCCTCGAAGCGCACCGACTCTATCCCGGCCGACGGGTAGCGCTGGGCGATCGTCGTCGTGATTTGGGTGCGCATCAGCCGCAGCTGGGTCGCCCATGCCGTGGAGTCACAATGCACGGTCAACACCCCCTCCTCGATGCCGGCAGGGGTGGAGTGTTCGGCCGTCTCTGCGCCAACCAGCTCTGACCACGACGCCAGCAGTTCCGACCGGGCCAGCGGAGACGTCCAGCCCATTTTCGCGGCGAGACCCGAAATGACATCACCGAGGCCATGGGGGTCTCGACCCGCGGCGAACGGAACACTCGCGCCCTCCTTCTTTGTCGCACGCTTGCGTGCCGCCGTCGATCGGGTCGCCGGGTCTCCAAAAATCTTTCTCAACCGGAGGTACACGGCAACGTGCTCATCACGCGACGACTCGTCTGGCACCGACGCCGACTCGTCAGGCTCAGGCGTCATCCTCCACCACCCTGCCCGCCATGATGTGCACCACATGCGTCGCCAAGTTTTCCGGCACATCCTCAAAGACCGCGGCGGTGATGAGCACCTGCTCGAAATCTCCGACGGCAGCGGCCAGCCGACCGCGACGCGACCGATCAAGCTCGGCGAAGACATCATCGAGAATCAAAACGGGATCCCCCGTGGATGACTCGCGGCGCAGCACCGCGGCAGACGCAAGTTTCAGGGCCAGCGCAAACGACCAAGACTCGCCGTGGCTGGCGTAGCCACGCGCGGGCAAACCGTTGAGCTCGAGGATGAGGTCATCCCGGTGGGGCCCTGCGAGGGTGACCCCGCGATCGACCTCAGCGCGGCGCAGCCGCGCGAGGGCGGCGCGAAAGGCCTCAGCCGCGGCCGCGACCGTCACGATGCCCGCCCGGGTGGCTCCCGAATCAGTGGCGTCGTCATCTGGGGTGGTCGCCAGAATACTCAAATAGTTGGTCAGGATAGCTCCGTGGTCGGCACCGGCAATCGCGGTGTACGCGGAGCTCACCTCCGGGCCGAGCTCATCGACGAGAGCGCTGCGCGCATGAATTATCTCGGAACCGAACGCGATGAGGCGTTCATCCCAAATATCAAGCGTCGACAGTTGGTCGCCACGAGATCCCACCTGGCGCGCCGATTTCAGAAGGGTGTTGCGCTGACGCAGCACCCGCTCGTAGTCGGCGATCACGCCGCTCAGCCGCGGGAAACGCACCACCAGCAGTTCGTCCATAAATCGGCGGCGACCGGACGGCTCGGCACGCACCAGTGCCAAATCCTCGGGCGCGAACAAGACACTCGAGAAATATCGTGGTAATTCTCTGGTCTTAATTGGCGAACGGTTCACCTGCGCGCGATTGGCGAGAGACCGATTTATCTGTACCTCTGCGAGCACTTCGCGCTCGGCATGCGAAAGTCGTGCGCGCACGATCGCGGCATCCTGCCCCTGACGGATCATCGCGTGATCGGTGGAAACTCGATGCGATCCCAGCGTGCTCAGGAAGCCGAGCGCCTCGACAAGATTTGTCTTTCCCTGACCATTGCTGCCGACGAAGAGGTTCGCACCGGGGCGCAGTGCGACATCGAGGTTTTCGTAGTTTCTGAAGTCGGTGAGACTCAACTGCCGAACGATCACATCAACCCAACATCAGTTCTTGCGAACGGCGTGGCCACCAAACTGATTGCGGAGCGCCGCGACAGCTTTCATCGACGGCGAGTCCTTCTGGCGTGAAACAAACCGAGCAAAAATCGCCGCACTGATGGTGGGAACGGGTACCGCACGATCCAGCGCCTCGTGAACCGTCCAACGCCCCTCCCCCGAGTCGTCGACATAGCCGGCGATGTCGGCAAACTCTGGATCCTCTTCGAGGGCTTTGACCAGCAGCTCGAGCAGCCAAGAGCGAACGACGGTGCCACGCTGCCACGCCTTAAATGCCCCGGTCACGTCGTGGACGAGGTCTTTGCGACTGTCGAGAAGTTCGTACCCCTCGGCCCAGGCCTGCATCAGGGCGTACTCGATGCCGTTATGGACCATTTTCACGTAGTGCCCGGCGCCAACCGGGCCGGCGTGAACGAACCCTTCGTCGCGAGGCCCATCCGGACGTAGGGCATCGAAGATTGGCATGGCCGTGGCGATATCTTCCGCGTCGCCGCCGGCCATCAGACCGTAACCGTTCTCAAGGCCCCAGATTCCACCCGAGACACCGCAGTCGATAAATTTTATTTTTTTGTTGGCGAGGAACTCTGCATGGATCGCATCATCCGTGTACCGGGAGTTACCGCCATCAATCACGATGTCGCCCGGACTTAACACGTCAGCAAGATTGTGAATCACGTCGTCGGTGATTTTTCCCGATGGCACCATCACCCAGACGACGCGCGGGGTGGGAAGCGCCTCGACGAGATCTGGGAGGGAAGCCACGTCGGTTACGGCCGGATTGGGGTCGTAACCCGAGATCTGGACCCCGTTTTTGCGCAGCCGGTCGCGCATATTGTTGCCCATCTTGCCCAGACCGATAATTCCGATGTGCATGACGTTCCCTTCAAAAGGAGTGGCGGTGACTTAGCGCAGCAGCAGGTTGGGCTGCAAAAGATATTTGTAGTTATCGGCGCCCGGCTGATCTTTTGAAGATTGGCTGGTGATCAACACGGGCCCGGGCTTATTCGGGTTCTCCGTCTTGGTGAAGGAAATTCTCACGAACTCGGAATGCACCGAACTGAGGCCATCGAGCAAGAATTGAGGCTTGAGCGAAACGACGGTGTCGCTACCGGTCAAAAAGGCGTCGATGGACTCAGAAGCCTGAGCCTGCTCAGAACCAATGGCCTCCAAGGTCACACCCTCGAGCGTGAAGGTAAAGCGCAGCGCGGCCTCCCGTTCCAGCACGAGGGAGACGCGGCGAACTGCCTCGATCAATTCTGCGGTGTTGATGACGGCGAAGTTATCGACAGTCTCAGGGAACAGACGCTTCACAGGAGGAAAGTTCCCCTTGATGAGCAGCGACGTCACGGTCTTCTTGTCGGCCTGGAAGGCAATGAGTTCGCGATCGTCCGAGCTGGTGATCGCGACCGAAATGGTGCCACTGTGGCCAAACGTCTTGCCGATCTCCGCCAAGGTGCGGGCCGGAACAAGCGCAGTCACCGAATCGATGCCAGAGTCGGCGGAATCCCAGGCGATCTCACGAACGGCAACGCGATAGCGATCCGTAGCCACCAGGGAAAGACTGTTCTGGGAGACCTCGAGTTGAACGCCGGTAATCACGGGAGTTACATCATCACGGGATGCGGCCACCGCGACCTGCGCTATTGCATTTGCGAAATCCTCGGCCTGCAGAATACCCGACTGTGCGGAAATCTGAGGCAGTGTGGGGTATTCCTCGACGGGCATGCTGAGCAGGGTGAAGTGCCCGGAGCCGCAGGCCACCGTGATCCGGCCGTCTTCTGTCGAAAACTTCACGGGCGCGTTAGGAAGTCTGCTGGCAATGTCGGCGAGTAACCGCCCCGAGACGAGAACCTTTCCGGGTTCGTCTACCTGGGCTGCGATTTCGGTTCGTGCAGAAACTTCGTAGTCGAAGGAAGAAAGAAACAACCCGTCGGCCGTGGCCTCAATCAGCACCCCACTGAGGATAGGCAGGGTAGTGCGCTGTGGAAGCAGCTTGACCGTGAACGAAACAGCCTCACTGAAGACGTCACGATTGACCTGAAACTTCATGGAATCACCCCTTACACGAATCTGCTGTCTGGCCGGTTAATACTGGCACAGCCGAATGCGACGTGAGCCCTGAGGGTTCCTTCTCTCCCCATTCATTCTCTTAAGAACTAATAGTCATAACCGGTGTGCAGTCTGTGTGTAACTCCGCGGATTCGTTCTGCGAGTTGGGAACTACAACCGTGTCAGTTGTAGAAACGACGTTCGATAACCGCTGGATCGAAACCGCAACTTGATCGAGCTTGTTTCAAGTTCCACAGGTGCGAATTCTGTATCAACAGTTTGTCCGGCGCGTCTGGCAAGTTATCCACAGGTTATTCACACCGTGTGAAACTCTCCCACGCAGGTTCAGGCTTTGTTGTAGCGATGATTCTGTTTGATGCGGCTGGTGAGCTCGGTCACCTGGTTATAAATTGAGCGCCGTTCCTTCATCAACTCGGTAATTTTTTTATTCGCGTACATCACCGTGGTGTGGTCACGATTGCCAAAAAGCTGCCCGATCTTCGGCAAGGAAAGGTTGGTCATCTCCCGGCAGAGGTACATCGCGATTTGACGTGCTGTGGCGACGGCCTGCGAGCGTGACGAGCCGTAAAGATCTTCGACGGTCAGCTTGAAGTATTCGGCGGTGTGGTTGATGATGTCGACCGGCGCAATGACATTGTCTTCGTCGAGGGTGATGAGGTCTTTGAGTACCGTTTGAACGAGCGCCATGTCGACGGTGGTCTTATTGAGGCTGGCGAAGGCCGTGACCCGAATCAACGTGCCCTCGAGTTCCCGGATATTCGACGAGACTTTGGAGGCCATGTACTCCAGGATTTCGTTGCTCACCTGGAGCTTGTCGCTCTGCGCTTTCTTACGCAGGATGGCAATCCGGGTCTCTAGGTCTGGTGCCTGCACATCGGTAATGAGTCCCCACTCAAATCGGGAGCGCATCCTGTCTTCGAACCCGGTCAAATGCTTGGGCGGAAGGTCGCTGGTGATGACCACCTGCTTGTTGTGGTCATGCAGGGTATTGAAGGTGTGAAAGAAGGCCTCCTGAGTGGAATCTTTCCCCTGGAGAAATTGGATGTCGTCGATGAGCAGGATGTCGATCTCGCGGTACCGCGACTGGAAGACCGAGGCCCTGTTGTTAGCAATCGAGTTGATGAAGTCGTTCGTGAATTCCTCGGAACTCACATACCGGACTCGGATTCCCGGATAAAGACTCTCGGCGTAGTGACCGATGGCGTGCAGGAGGTGAGTTTTACCCAGCCCCGATCCGCCGTAGACGAAAAGTGGGTTGTAGGCCTTAGCCGGCGCTTCCGCTACGGCAACGGCCGCCGCGTGAGCGAATCGGTTGGAGCCGCCGATGACGAAGTTGTCGAAGCTGTATTTCGGGTTGAGCCGAGAATCTGACCTTCTGGGCGACGAGTCCACGATCGGCGCGGGGATGGGCTCGATATAGGACTGCTCGCCGGGGTCGATCTGTTCCAGCGAGTCTTGTTGGATGTCGGGGTTCACAACGATGGCGAAGTTGCTGACCGGGTATTCGTCTCCCAGCGCCGCAATAGCGTTGAGAAGCGGGAGCCGGATGCGCTGCTCGAGCATCCCGCGCGTCAACTCATTGGGGACTTCCAGATAGAGGGTGCCTGCCATCACCCCCTTGGGCTCGACCAGGCTGACGAAACCCAACAGTTGTGGGGTGATTCGATCGTCTGAGGTCAGATGCGAGAGCACCGACTGCCAGATGACACGGGTCGGGTCTGTTAATTCCGCCACTAGTCCCACATCCTCTTCGCCGCTTCTACACGGTTATCCACAGCTAATATCGGCCCACCAGATCAACTAACGGCCGCATAACCCCCGAGAAACGGCTGAGTTTTACCTTAGTTGTCCACAGCATGTCGTTACTAACCCCAGTTGCTACCCTGTGGATAATGCCCGGGAAGGCCGTAAAGTTTGACCGCACCCGATTAAGGCCGTATTTTTAATCAGTTGACTTCCGGCCTTCGGGCTACTCACTTCTTTCCGGCTTCAAAGCTGGGCTTTGGAGCTATCACTATGAGCAAGAGAACTTTCCAGCCGAACAACCGTCGTCGTTCCAAGGTGCACGGCTTCCGTCTCCGCATGCGTACGCGTGCGGGTCGCGCCATTTTGGGTGCCCGTCGTCGCAAGGGCCGCACCGAGCTGTCCGCGTAGTTCAACTTCACGGTCCCCTGGTGCTTCCGAGGGTGAACCGGGTCACCCGACCCGCTGACTTCCGCGTCGTTCTTCGACGCGGCCGTCGGGTCGTGGCGGCTAATACGGTTCTCCATGTACTTCGACGTGATCAGCTGGGGCCGTCACGCCTCGGTTTTGTCGTGGCGAAATCCGTGGGCAACGCCGTGACACGCAATCGCGTAAAACGTCGACTTCGGTCGGTTGGCATTGATGTGCTGGCCATCACCGGGGGCGGGATGGATGTTGTGGTGCGTGCGCTGCCCGCCTCAGGCGACGCCAGCTTCGCCCGTCTCCACGCGGAGATCACCGGGAGCATGAACATGGAAATGGCGCGGCCGTGAATACCGCGGTCACTTTCGCATTGCTGGCACCCCGAAACGCGTGCGTGCTGATCCTGCGGGCCTATCGCGTCGTGATCTCACCGCTCTACGGCGACGTTTGCCGGTACTACCCGTCATGCTCGCATTACACGCTTCAGGCAATACAGCATCACGGCGTGGTGCGGGGTGTGTGGTTGGGCACCCGCCGCATCGCCCGCTGTCACCCGTGGGCCGCCGGCGGCATCGATGACATTCCCGCGGACCGACACGAGAAGTTCGCGATAACGCGCTTCGGTTTCGTCGTGCCCACTGCACAGCTTGCCAATAGCCACGGAAAGGGCTGACCCGAACAATGGACATCATCGGCACAATACTGTGGCCCATCAAGTGGGTGGTCGAGGCGATTCTTGTTGCCTTCCACACTTTATGGACCGCTATCGGATTTAGTCCGGACGAGGGCCTCACCTGGGTGCTTTCCATCGTCGGGCTCGTACTCGTTATCCGGGCCGCGCTCATCCCGATCTTCGTGCGGCAGATCAAAAGCCAACGCCGCATGCTCGAGGTTGCGCCTCAGATCAAGAAAATCCAGGACAAGTACAAGGGCAAGAAAGACCAGTTCTCTCGCGAGGCCATGTCGCGCGAGACGATGGCCCTCTACAAGAAGACCGGCACCAACCCGCTGAGCTCGTGCCTGCCGCTGCTGATCCAGATGCCGATCTTCTTCAGCCTGTTCTCGGTGCTCAGCAACGCCCAGCATCCGGATCATCCGGCCGGCATCGGCTTGCTCAACCAGCAGCTTTCCGAATCCTTTGGCACCTCTTCGCTATTCGGGATCGCCCCGCTGCACGAGTCGTTTTCCACCGCCACGACACCAGCGGTGCAGATCATCGCCGTCATCATGGTGATCCTGATGACCGGTTCGCAGTTCATCACCCAACTGCAGATCATGTCGAAGAACCAGTCCGCCGAAATGAAGGCGAGCCCCACCTATCGCCAGCAGCGCATCCTGTTGTACCTGCTGCCCCTCGTCTTTGCCTTCTCGGGCTTCACTTTCCCGCTCGGCGTGATGTTCTACTGGCTCGTCTCGAACTTCTGGACGATGGTTCAGCAGTTCCTCGTGATCCGCAACATGCCCACTCCCGGCAGTGAGGCAGCCCTCGCCCGTGAAGCGCGTCTCGCCAAGCGACAGCTTCGTCGCCCGGTCATCACCGAGCAACTTGCTCCGGAGAGCGGAACCCTCATGATCGAAGAACCCATCAACCCCCAACGTCAGCAGCCGGTGAGCAAAAACCGTGCGAAGAAGAAGAGCGGAAATAGCAAGCGATGAGTGAAGCGACCGACATCCAGGCACCCGAGGGTGAAATCACCGAGGTCGAGGCTGTTGACGCTGACGACGTCGACTCCCAGAACGGTGCAGCGCCTACCCCCAGTCAACTCGAGGAGGAGGGTGACATCGCGGCCGACTACATCGAAGAGCTGCTCGACATCACCGACCTCGACGGCGACATTGAGATCGATGCACGCGGCGGTCGCGCCTACCTTTCGGTGACCTCAAGCGAAGACACCAACCTTCGCCTGCTCTCCCGACCGGAAACCGTCAACGCCTTACAGGAGCTGACTCGCATCGCCGTGCAGACGAAGACCGGCTCTTTTTCGCGCCTCATTCTCGACATTGGTGGATCCCGCGAGGCCCGCGTAGCCGAGCTGGCGGTTCTCGTCGACACGGCCATCGAACGAATCGAAGCGGGCGCGCAATCGGCATCCCTTCCCCCCATGTCGTCGTACGAGCGAAAGCTCGTTCACGACATCGTCTCCGAACGCGGCTTCTCCTCTGCGTCGGAGGGCGAGGGTCGAGATCGCCACACCGTCGTGACCCGCGCGTAGTTTCACGTGAAACGTTGATCACGATGTTTCACGTGAAACTATGAGTGTCGAGATCGAGCCACCATACGCGGCTGACATATTCGGGGAAGACCGGATGCCCCTCGCCCGGCTGTACACCGCTCACCTCGCGGCGCATGGCGAGGAGCTGGGCCTCATCGGTCCGCTTGAGCTGCCACGGCTGTGGTCGCGACACGTGGTGAACTGTGCCCTGGTCGCGCCACTGCTGCACCCCGGACGTGTCGGTGACATCGGAAGTGGCGCTGGCCTACCCGGGCTGGTGCTCGCGATTGCCCGCCCCGACGTTCAGCTCGTGCTCATCGAGCCGATGGAACGACGAGTCGACTGGCTTCTTGAAGAGTCGAAACGGCTCGGGCTAGAAAACGTGAGCGTCATCCGTGCGCGTGCCGAAGACACCAAGCTCGACGAGCCACTGGATCAAGTGACGGCACGAGCCGTGACGGCGCTCGTGAAGTTGATCCCCGCAACGGTTCATTTGCTGCGCCAGGGCGGGGAGATGCTGTTCATGAAGGGTGCCAGAGTTACGGACGAGGTGCTCGCCGCGGGGAAAGTAATCCGCAAGGCCCGCCTGTCTGCCGTCGAGGTTCTGACGCTCGGCGAGGGGACGACGCCGGAGGCGACCAGGGTCTTTCGGGCTAAAGTGAACTGACCATCCGACCTCCGCGAGCCCTGTTGCTCGAGCCAGCCCAAAGGTTTCACGTGAAACATCCAGAAGGCGACATCGCCGAAACGAGAACGAGTTTCGACGATTCCACCCCACTCGCTCGGGAGCTTGCCGACATCACCCGTCGTCGCCAAGCGCTGGCGGCAGATCGCTTGCCCCTCCCTGAGAAGACACGAATTCTGACCGTCGCGAACCAAAAAGGTGGCGTGGGCAAGACCACCACGACCGTGAATCTCGCCGCTGCCCTTGCTCGGTCGGGCGCGCGGGTACTGGTCATCGATCTCGACCCGCAGGGGAATGCCTCGACGGCACTGGGCGTCGAACACCGCTCAGACACCGCGAGTGTTTACGACGTGATCATCAATGACGAGCCCATGGTCGACGTCGTTCAGAAGAGCCCCGAATTTGATGCCCTTTACTGCGTTCCCGCCACCATCCACCTCGCGGGCGCCGAGATCGAACTGGTATCGCTGGTCGCGCGCGAACAGCGATTGCGCGCGGGGCTTGAGACCTTCCTCAACGAATCGCCCGACCTCTTCCACTACGTCTTTATCGATTGCCCACCGTCGTTGGGATTGCTGACGATTAACGCGTTTGTCGCGGCAAATGAGGTTCTCATTCCGATTCAGTGTGAGTACTACGCGCTGGAGGGGCTGAGTCAGCTGCTCAGCAACATCCAACTGATTGAACGGCACCTCAATCCGCGGCTGACCGTCTCCACCATCCTGCTCACCATGTTCGATGCCCGCACTAACCTTGCCAATCAGGTGGTGGCAGATGTGCGCGAACACTTCCCCGAGCAGGTCCTTCGGACGGTCATCCCGAGGTCCGTGCGCATCTCGGAAGCACCGAGCTTCGGCCAGACCGTGATTAGTTTTGACGGCACGTCGCCGGGTTCGCTGTCGTACCTCGAAGCGGCCGCAGAAATCTCTCACCGCGGAGCGCCGGCATAATGGCCACCCCCAAGCGCACCGGCCTAGGTCGAGGCATCGGCGCCCTCATCCCGGGGTCGGAATCCGACGACGCCTCAACCGAACGCCCCGTTGATGTCTTCTTCCCAGCGGCAACCAGTGATCGACAGGCGTTGTTGCCCGTACCGGGGGCCCGGTTGGCTAACCTCTCGCCCGACGACATCGCGCCCAACGCACAGCAACCACGCACGGAGTTTCGGCAGGAAGAACTCGACGAGCTCGTGGTCTCCATCCGCGAGATCGGCGTCTTGCAGCCCATCGTCGTGCGCCCCATTCCCGGGGCGAAGGAGTCTCCACACTTCGAACTGATCATGGGGGAGCGTCGCCTTCGGGCGACCAAGCAACTCGGCCTCGCCACGATCCCCGCCGTGGTCAAAAATACGGCCGACGAGGACATGCTTCGGGATGCCCTGCTCGAGAACTTGCACAGGGCCAACCTCAACGCACTGGAGGAGGCCTCGGCCTACCAGCAGTTGCTCGCTGATTTTGGGATTACCCAAGAAGAGCTCGCGACTCGGATCGGGCGGTCGCGACCGCAAATTACCAACACGCTGCGTCTGCTCAAGCTGCCGGCAGCAATTCAACGCCGTGTGGCTGCCGGAGTGCTGAGCGCCGGCCATGCGCGGGCGATTCTTGCCGCCGGTGATCCCGCGGCGATGGAGCGGCTCGCCGAGAAGATTGTCAACGAAGACCTTTCGGTGCGTGCGGCGGAAGCGGCTGCCAGCCAGCTCTCACCGCGCGGACCCAAACCGACGCGGCCCGCTGCCGGCCGCCGTCAGGGTCAGCTGGATGAGGTCGCCGAGCGACTGGGCGATCGGCTCAACACGCGAGTCAAGGTGACGCTGGGGGCGAGCAAGGGCCAGATCATCATTGACTTCGCGACCGTGGGCGATCTCAATCGGATTTTGGGCGAGCTGGGGCAGCCGGGCTTCTCGAAGTAAGGGTTGCGCGGGCGTTGCGCACGGCGCGGCGCCCGGTGCGCTGGGGCAGCGGGCGTTGCGCTACGCCCGGGCTTCCGTGATGGCCGCCTCGGCGAGGGCGGAATACACCCAACCCAGATCGTGTCCGGCGGCTTCAAGCGCCTGGGGCAGGATCGAGGTTTCGGTCAGCCCGGGAAGAACATTCGCCTCGAGGAACCACGGGGTACCCGCGCCATCAATGATCAGGTCGACGCGAGAGAGGTGGCGCAGGCCCAGTGCCCGGTGCGCTGCCAAGGCGGCGGCGGCGGCGCGAGCGGCAGCCTCGTCGGAGATGCGGGCCGGAACGTAGAAGCGGGTCTCGCCAGCGTTGTATCTGGCCTCGAAGCTGTACACGCCCGCGACGGGCTCGATCTCCACGGCCGGGAGCGCCACGGGCCCGTCACCGCTGTCGATGATGCCGACCGCGATCTCGGTGCCGGCGATGCGCTGCTCGATGAGGGCGACATCCCAGTAGGTATAGGCATCGACCATGGCGCGGGGAAGAAGTGCGCGGTCGTCGACCATCGTCACGCCCTGCGCGGAGCCGCCCTGGGCGGGCTTGACCACCAGTGGGCCAGAAAACTCGTCAGAAATCTGCTCGAGGATGCTGTTCGCGCCAAGTTCACGGAACGCGTCACGGGGCAGAGTGATCGAGGCGGGTGTGCGAACCCCCACCCGGTTCACGATGGTCTTGGCGGTGGGTTTGTCCCAGGCCAGTCTGGCCGCGTCGGCGCGTGAGCCGACGTAGGGAACGCCGATCACATCGAGGAGGCCACGTAGGGCGCCGTCCTCGCCGCTGGCGCCGTGCAGAGCGGGCCAGACAACGTCGGGGCGGGAGTCGCGAAGGTAGCCCAGCAGCGTGGCATCCGGGTCTCTCAGTTCGACACTGACGCCGTGCCCCGCGAGGCGGTCGGCGACCTGACGCCCTGAGCGCAGCGAGACATCCCGCTCGTGGGAGATCCCGCCGGCGAGGACGAGTACACGTGGGGCCGCCATCAGCCGAGATTCGCGGGCGGGTTACTCATCGACGATGCCGGGCGCTGCACCGGCAGTGGGGCGGTCTGAGAGAAGGTCGTCAGCAGTTCGAGTTCGCCGTTGATCACCGTCGAGAGCCGCCGAATGCCTTCCCGGATGAAGTCGGGGGTGGGGTAGCAAAACGACAGCCGCATCTTGTTGCGGCCGTTACCGTCCGCGTAGAACGCTGTGCCGGGTGTGTACGCGACGAGTTCTTTCACCGCTCGTGGGAGCATCGACTTGGAGTCGAGGTTCTCTGGCAGGCTCACCCAGACGTAGAACCCTCCTGCCGGATGCGTCCAACTCAGGTCAGGAAGATAGTCGTCCAACGCCGTGAGCATGGCATCGCGACGCTCGCGGTAGACGCCGCGGAAGGTGCCGATCTGCCCGCGCCAGTCGGAGCTCGACAGGTATTCCGCGACGATGTGCTGGGTGAGCGAGCTCGGGGACAAGACAGCGGCCTCATTGGCGAGGATCAGCTTTTCCCTGATGGCATGCGGGGCGAGTGCCCAGCCGAGCCGGAAACCGGGGGCGAGAGTCTTCGAGAAGGTGCCGAGGTAGATCACACCGTCTTCCTCGACCGATCGCATCGCGTGCGGCGGCTGACCCTCGAAGTAGAGCAGCCCGTACGGGTTATCTTCCAGCACCAGAATGCCGCTGGTACGGCAGATCTCGACGATTTCCAGTCGCCGTTCCCAGCTCAGTGTCACACCGGCCGGGTTACTGAAGGTCGGAACCGTGTACAGAAACTTGATGGTCTTGCCCGCCGCCCGAACGCGAGCGATGCTCTCGCGCAGCGATTCGGGGATGAGGCCGTGGTCGTCCATGGCCACGTGGCTGACCTCGGCCTGAAAGGATTTGAACACCGTCAAGGCCGTGACGTAGCTCGGCCCTTCGGCAAGCACCACGTCTCCCGGGTTGATGAAGAGTTTCGTGACCAGTTCGAGCGCGTGCTGTGAGCCGGTGGTGACGACGATGTCGTCGACGCCCGCGCGGATGCCCTCCAAGGCCATGACCTCGAGGATGTGCTCGCGCAGAGCGGGCAGCCCCTGGCCGGAGCCGTATTGAAGCGCAACGGCCCCTTGGTCGCACATCACACGGTCAAAAGCGGCCTTGACCAGCTCTTTCGGTAAAGCAGAAACGAATGGCATCCCGCCGGCAAGCGACACAACCTCGGGCCGGGAGGCCACCGCAAAAAGAGCGCGAACCTCTGAGGCGGCGAGCCCGGCGGTGCGGTCGGCGTAGTGGCCGTACCAGGGGTCGAGGTTATTGCCGTGATTTGTCATGCTTCGCCCTTTTCCGTCGCGAAGGTTCAAGGATATGGTCTGCCACGCAAAAATCCCCGCCCCATGATCGGGGCGGGGATTTTCGGTGCGGGGTAACAACCGTGCTGCGGTCTATCACCCATGGCAATAGTTGGGCGATTTAGGCCAAGAACTCGGCGAGGTCGGCCTCGAGAGCCGGCTTCGGCTTGGCGCCGATGACGGTCTTGACGACCTCGCCACCGCGGAAAACCTTCATGGCAGGGATAGAGGTGATCTGGTACTTCATCGCCATCTGGGGATTGTCGTCGACGTTGAGCTTGACGATCTTGATTTTGTCGGGGTTCTCGGCCGCGATCGCGTCAAGAATGGGCGAAACCGCGCGGCACGGGCCGCACCACTCCGCCCAGAAGTCGACCATGATCGTGTCGGTCGAGTTGAGAACCACGTCCTGGAACGTGGCGTCGGACACATCGGGTGCTACTGACATTGCTTTTCCTTACTTTCTAGGCGGATGCCGTGGCCGGCTCGGGCGCGCTGGCCCGTTCCGGCAGGTTCTGGGGATGGGCCGCGAGGTAGTGCTCAGCGTCGAGGGCCGCAACGGTGCCGGAGCCGGCCGCGGTGACGGCCTGACGGTAGGTCGGATCGATGACGTCACCGGCAGCGAAAACGCCGGCAATGTTGGTGCGTGACGAGCGCCCGTCGACGGCGATGGTGCCATCGGGGTTGAGGTTGAGCTGCCCGTGCACCAGGTGGGTGCGTGGGTCGGCACCGATGGCGATGAACACCCCACTCAGGTCGAGCGTGGTCTGCGATCCATCCACCGTGTCAACCATGCCGATGCCGGTGACCAGCTCGTCGCCGTAGATGTGCTCCACGGCCTTGTTCCAGAGAAACTCGATCTTTGGGTCGGCGTAGGCCCGCTCCTGCATGGCCTTTGACGCGCGCAGCGAATCTTTGCGGTGAATGACATAAACCTTGTCGGCGAAGCGGGTGAGGAAGGTTGCCTCCTCCATCGCCGAGTCGCCGCCCCCGACCACCGCAATTGTCTTCTGGCGGAAAAAGAAACCGTCGCAGGTGGCACACCAGGAAACGCCGTGACCGCTGAGCCGCGTTTCATCGGCGATGCCGAGATGGCGGTACGCGGAGCCGGTGGCGAAGATAACGGTGCGGGCCTCATGAACGTCGCCGTTTCCGAGGGTCACCCGTTTCACATCGCCCTTGAGCTCGAGCTTTGTCACGTCATCGAGAACGATCTCGGTGCCGAATCGCTCGGCTTGGGCCTGCATAGCAACCATGAGGTCTGGGCCCTGAATGCCCTCGGCGAATCCGGGGTAGTTTTCGACCTCTGTGGTCTTCATGAGCTCGCCGCCGGCCTCTACCGAACTCGCGATGAGTAGGGGCGAGAGGCTGGCACGGGCGGCATAAATGGCGGCCGTATAGCCGGC
>JANXTJ010000260.1 GCA_025352485.1 Salinibacterium sp. | reverse complement strand
GCGGTCGGCTCGGCCGACCCGGTCGGGCTGTCGCGGTTCCTGCGCTCCCATCTCGACATGGTCGAAGCCGCCTCGACGCCCTCCGTTACCGTCGTCATGAACCAAATTCGGGCATCCGCGATCGGCATGAACCCGAACGGCCAGGTTACGCAGACCCTGTCGCGCTTCGGGGGCATCGAGTCACCCGTGCTCGTGCCGTGGGACATGAATGCCGTGGATGGGGCGGTGCTCAGCGGGCGTACCCTCGCCGACTCGGCGCCACGTTCACCCGCCCGCATCGCGATTCGCGACTTCGTCGCCTCCCGATTGCTGCCAGCGGCGATGCCAGCGCAGCGCTCCCTCCGCGGCAGATTCGGCCGCACTCGAGCCAGCAGCTAGCCTTACATGATGTCTACCCTCAGCGAGCTCGTCCAGGCCCAGGGCCGCTCCAGCGAGGCCGACATCCAATGGCTGCACACGCTGGTGGGCGACTGGCAGTTGCTCGCCGACCTCGCCTTCGCCGACATCGTGCTCTGGGTGCCGAGCGTCGATGACAGCTTTGTCGCCGTCGCCCACGCCAGGCCGTCCAGTTCGGCGACGCTCTTCTACCGCGACTTTGTGGGCCAGAGCATCAAGCCGGAGTGGAAGACGCAGGTGACGGAGGCGTTCGAGACCGCCCGCATCGTCGACACCGCCACGCCAGACTGGTACGAGGAGATCCCCACGCGCGTTCGCGCCGTGCCGGTAATGCGCAGGCTCCGGCCCAGTGGCAAAGAGATCTCCGAGCTGCCGATCGCCGTCATCACCCGGCACACCAACCTGAGCGAGGCACGCACCCCTTCCCGCCAGGAACTGACCTTCAATCAGTGCGCCAATGACCTGTTCGCGATGATCGCGGCGGGAGACTTCCCCGACACCGCGGCCGCGTCCAGTCCGCGGCGGGCGGCGCCCCGGGCATCCGATGGTCTGATCACGCTTGACGTCGATGGGCTGGTGACGTTCGCGAGCCCGAACGCGCTTTCCGCGTTCAACCGCGTCGGTTTTGCCGGCGAGCTGGAGGGCGAGTCGCTGGCCGAGGTCACCACCGCGCTGATTGCCGGGCAGATCGTCGTCGACGAGTCGTTGCCTTTGGTCGTCACCGGCCGCGCGCCGTGGCGCACCGACATTGAGGCGCGCGGCGTGACGGTATCGCTGCGCACCATCCCGATCCGCCACCGTGGAGAGCGGGTCGGCGCGATCGTGTTGTGCCGGGATGTCACGGAGGTGCGGCACCAGGAGCGTGAGCTCATCACGAAAGACGCCACGATCCGGGAAATTCACCACAGGGTGAAGAACAACCTGCAGACGGTGGCGTCACTGCTGCGCATCCAGGCTCGACGGACTCACAACGATGTGGCTCGGGATGCCCTCGGCCAGGCCATGCGGCGGGTGGCAGCCATTGCCGTGGTGCACGACACCCTGTCGGAAGGTCTTAACCAAGATGTGGATTTCGACGTGGTCTTCGACCGCGTGCTGCTGCTGATTGCCGAGGTGGCGTCGAGCCACAACACGACGGTTCGCCCCAAATCGACCGGCAGTTTCGGTAATCTTCCCAGCGAGTACGCCACCCCGCTGGCGCTTGCGCTCACCGAACTGGTGACCAATGCGGTCGAACACGGGCTCAGCGGCAAGGCAGACGGCGAGGTCGAGATTGTCGCCAAACGCACGGCGAAACTGCTGAGCGTGAAAGTGCGCGACAACGGCGTGGGCTTAGCCGAAGGCAAGGTGGGCTCCGGCCTCGGAACCCAGATTGTGCGCACCCTGATTCAGGGCGAACTCGGCGGCACCATCGACTGGCACACCATGATGGGCAGTGGCACCGAAGTCACCATCGAGATGCCACTCACCTGGCTCGCGAAGGTCTAAGCGCGCGTCGGGGGTGCCTGGGGCGCGTTTGCGTACGTCGAGTTTGCGTGCGTCGGGTTAGGACGAGCGGCGCGCTCAGTTTTGCGCGCGCTGGTCAGCGCCTCAGATTAGGAAGCGCGGCGGGCGCGCGCGGCGCGGCGCTTGAGGGCGCGGCGCTCGTCTTCGCTGAGGCCACCCCAGACGCCGGAATCCTGCGAGGTGTCGAGCGCGTACTGCAGGCACATCTCGGTGACGGAACAACGCCCGCAGACCGCTTTGGCTTTGTCGATCTGGTCGACTGCCGGGCCGGTGTTACCGACCGGAAAAAAGAGTTCCGGGTCGGCGGTGAGGCAGGCAGCTTTGTCGCGCCAGTCCATGTAATGCTCCTTAGGTGCGATGCGGCGGGGTTAAACCGCAGACAGGCCAGTGGCCTGGAGAATCGGGTTCGAAAACTGATGGGACCCGCTCGCAACTCTGGGAGCTGGAAATCAACCTCCCATAGACTCTCATATTGATAGACGCAAATCAATGGTTTTAAGAGGGTTGAGACTGTGAAGCACCCGCTGGTTGTCGCCCTTGCCGTCGTTCTCTTCGTGGAATGCGCCGTTCTGGCCCTCGCGACGATCTATCTCGTCGTCGAGATACTTACCGGTGCGTCCGCGTCGTTCCTGAGCGCCGTGGCCTTCACAATCCTCGTCGCGGCTGCCGCGATCTGGGTCGGACTGATCGCCTTCAACGTTCTTCGTGGGCGCGCCTGGGTGCGTGCAGCTGCGGTCACCTGGCAAGTGATGCAGGCAGTCGTTGCCGTGGGGTGCTTCCAAGGGCTCTTCGCGACTCCGCCGACCGGTGTATTCCTCCTGGCGCTCGCCGCAGCCGTGCTCGTCCTGCTCTTCACTCGCCCCGTGGTCGCCGCGACGGCCGACCGGG
>JANXTJ010000256.1 GCA_025352485.1 Salinibacterium sp. | reverse complement strand
CATCCGGGTTGGGGCCGAAACCGGTGATCTTCATCAGCGGTCGGATCAGCAGCGGGCCGCTCATCTTTTCGTTGAGGAAGGCGTGACTGGCTTCGGGGTATTCCTTCACATCGTGTGGCACCCGAAACTTCGTGTACGTCGCCTCGAGGGTTGCCGCACCGCCCCTGATGGCGATGTCCTTCCCGCCGTAACTGGCTACCACCGGGCAGGAATGTTCGAGGGCGTCGAGATCTTTCGGGAGCATGCCGTAGTTCACCGACGCCGCGGCGAAGCCCGAGGGCGCTCCGTCGTAGCCGGCCGCCGCGACGAGGAGGGCAAAGCCGCCGCCCATGCAGAAGCCGATCACTCCGATGGCGCCGCTGCAGTCATCCCGTTCCAGCAGCACACGGCGTGCGGACTCGATGTCGGCGTAGGCCCGCCCCTGGCCGCGCTGGAGGGCCTTCATCGTCGCCCCCATGCAGCGCCGCGCGCCGCCGGCGCTGAACAGGTCGGGCATGAGCACCAGATAGCCCATGCTCGCGAGGTGGGCGGCCTGCTTGCGCATCTCGTCGTCAACGCCGAACGCTTCGTGCACGATCACGACCCCCGGCCACGGCCCCTGACCGGCCGGAACGCCCAACACACCCTTCAAGCCCGGTGAAGCGTCGTCGATACTGGTGTCAATCAGGATGTCTTGCAGCGTCTCGACCATGGCCCGATTGTTGCAGATGCCCGGAGTTGCCCGTAAGCTCTTGAGGTTGCCGGTATCTGCCGGTATATGTGCGCAACTCTCCCGCGTAACTCGGGGAAGGCGCGTGCCGACAAGTGATCTTGGGTGGGGCCCGCGGAAGCGAAGCCCCACGGTAACCAGAACAGGAGTACAACCATGGCAGCAACCTGCCAGGTGACCGGAGCCGTTCCCGGCTTTGGCCACGCGATTTCACACTCGCACCGTCGCACCAAGCGTCGTTTTGACCCGAATATCCAGAAGAAGAAGTACTACGTGCCTTCGCTTCGCCGCAACGTCACCCTCACCCTGTCCGCCAAGGGCATCAAAGTGATCGACGCTCGTGGCATTGAGTCGGTCGTCAAGGACCTCCTCGCTCGTGGGGAGAAGATCTAATGGCTAAGGCTCAGGACATTCGTCCGATTATCAAGCTCCGCTCGACGGCGGGCACCGGTTACACCTATGTGACCAAGAAGAACCGTCGCAACAACCCCGACCGCCTGGTGCTGAAGAAGTATGACCCGGTCATCCGCCAGCACGTCGAATTCCGCGAGGAGCGCTAACACATGGCTAAGAAGAGCAAGATTGCCCGCAACGAGCAGCGCAAGGTGATCGTGGCCCGCTACGCCACCAAGCGTCTTGAACTCAAGAAAGCACTCGTCGACCCGGCGGGTACCGACGAGTCCCACGAGGCAGCGCGCCTCGGGCTGCAGAAGCTGCCGCGTAACGCCTCGCCCGTGCGTGTTCGTGGGCGCGACGCTATTGACGGCCGCCCGCGCGGCTTCCTGTCGCAGTTCGGCGTCTCACGCGTTCGTTTCCGCGATATGGCGCACCGGGGCGAGTTGCCCGGTATTACTAAGTCAAGCTGGTAGATTCCAAGCGGTTCTGCGGGTTTTGACCCCGCGGAACAACAACGCACAACGTAAGAGGAGGACTTCATATGGCTGACAAGTCACTAAACCGTACCGAGCTCGTCGCGGCAATTGCCGCCGAGTCTGGCCAGAGCCAGGCTGCCGTCAACGGCGTCGTCGATGCTCTCTTCTCCGTTCTCGCGACTTCGGTTGCCGAGGGCACGAAGGTATCGATTCCAGGATGGATCGCGGTCGAGCGCACTCACCGTGCCGCTCGTGCCGGTCGCAACCCGCAGACGGGTGAGGCGATTCAGATCAAGGCAAGCTTCGGCGTGAAGGTCAGCGCTGGCAGCAAGCTCAAGGCAGCCGCCAAGTAGGCAGCAACTGCATTCGTCGGAGGCGGTGACCCTAGGGTCACCGCCTCTCGTCGATTAACGGCTGGCCGGATGCCAAGCGCCGCCATGCCCAGCTTCGCCGATGACGCAGCGCGTAGGCTTACGTAGTGCCACGAGCCGTTCGGATAACAGGTCCCGCCCTTGTCGTGGTGGTCGCGCTCGCGGCGTTGTTGGCGGCACTCGCATACGGCGGGGGCGCGGACGCCCCGCTCATTCTCAATCCCGGAGCTGGCGTTCTCTACGGCCTCCCCATCGCCACACTGCTGGTGAACCTCGGCAGCGCCGGCGCTATTGGCGCCCTCGTGCTGACCTGCTTCGCGCTCGATCCGGGCAAACCCGAGTTCGGCAGGGCACTGGATGTCGCGGCCGGGTCTGCCGCGTTGTGGACGGTATCTGCTGCCGCCACCGGGTTCTTCTCGTTCCTCTCGGCGTATAACCAGCCGGTGCGCTTCGACAGTGCCTTCGGGGATATCTTGGCGAGCTTTCTGACGACGACAGAGCTCGGTCAGTCGTGGCTCGCCACCACCCTGGTCGGCGCGGGGGTCACCGTGTTGTGCTTCGCGGTGCGAAACGTGACCGTGCTCGCTTTCGTCACCGTCTTCGCGATCGTCGGACTGCTGCCGATGGCGCTGCAGGGGCATCGCGGAGGCACCGCCCAGCACGATTCGGCTACCAGCGCGATCTTCCTGCACGTGCTGTTCGCGGGCATCTGGCTCGGTGGGCTGGTCACCCTGGCGATCATCCGGCCGCTGATGGATAGGCCGCGCACCGTCGCGGTATTGAAGCGGTATTCGACGCTGGCCCTGGTCTGCTTCATCGTTGTGGCGGCATCCGGCTATCTGAGCGCGCAAATCCGGGTCGATACCATCGGCAACCTGCTCACGCCGTACGGAATCCTTGTTCTCGTCAAGACCGCGACTCTGCTCACCCTCGGCCTGTTCGGGGCGGCCCAGCGGCAGTTCTTCCTCCGCAAGATGGAGGGCTCAGCCTCGAGCGGTCGTGGCTACTACTGGTGGATCATCGCTGCCGAACTCGGCTTCATGGGCATCGCCTCTGGGGTGGCCGCCGCCCTCGCCAAGACCCCGACTCCGGTCAGGGAGGTCACGGCATCCGAGACCACGAATCCCTCACCGGCACAGTTGCTGACCGGCAGCCCGCTACCCCCGGTGGCGACCTTCGAGCGATTCTTCACGATGTGGAACGCAGACCTCATTTGGATTCTGGTCTGCGCCTTCGGCATCTTCTTCTACCTCGCGGGGGTCTGGCGCCTGCAGCGGCGGGGCGATAAGTGGCCGGCCTACCGCACCGTGCTCTGGATCCTCGGAATGCTGCTGCTGTTCTACATCACCAATGGCGGAATCAACGTCTACGAGCGTTACCTGTTCTCGGCGCACATGCTGGCGCATATGACGCTCGGCATGCTTGTGCCCGTCTTTCTTGTCTCTGGCGGCCCGATCACCCTCGCTCTGCGGGCTATCCACAAGCGGCAGGACGGCAGCAGGGGCGCGCGCGAGTGGATCATGCTGCTGGTGCATTCTCGGGTGTTCACGATTCTCGCCCACCCGCTCGTCGCGGCAGGGTTGTTCGCGGGATCCCTCTGGGTCTTCTACTACACGCCGGTTTTCAGCTGGGCCACGACTAACCACATCGGCCACGAGTGGATGATCGTGCACTTCACGCTCGTCGGCTACCTGTTCGTGTCCTCACTGATCGGGATCGACCCGTCCCCCACGCGGTCGCCCTATCCGATCCGGCTCATTGTGCTGTTGGCGACCATGGCATTCCACGCATTCTTTGGGCTTGCGCTACTCAGTAGCACTGGGCTGCTGCTCTCTAACTGGTACGGCGCGATGGGCTGGGGCACCAACGCGCTGGATGATCAACACGTCGGCGGCGGCATCGCCTGGAGCGTCGGCGAAATCCCCACGGTCGCCCTAGCTGTCATCGTGGCGATCATGTGGTCGCGTAGCGACGCTCGCGAATCTAAGCGTTACGACCGCAAAGCCGACAGGGACGGGGATCTCGAGCTGGGCGCGTACAACGAGATGCTCGCCGCCCGATCTCGTCAACCCTGACCGCTGCCGGCTACTGCGCGGCGATGCTCAGCTCGCCGTTGGGCAGCACCGTGATGCGAAAGGATGCCGTGAACGGCACATCCTCGTTGAAGGTCGATATCGAGCCGTCGAAGAGGCTCTTGACGTCGACGACCAGTCGCGCGGCTGCGGTCGACGATGGCATCATCCACTCGCCGGCGCTCGCCCCTGGGAGGATCACGACCGACGGGTAGTGGCTCATCTTCCAGGCGGGCGTGGAGACGATGCGGTTGCTCATGGGCTCGCCGAACGGGCATCCCGTGGGCAGCAAGAGGGTCTGGGTGGCGCACTCGTCGAGGTAGGCGTTGACCTGCTTGTGCACCTGCTTGCCGAAAGCCGCGTTCGCCTCAATGTCGAGTTGGGCGGGCACAGCTCCGGCGGGCACCGTTGAGGCGACGGGAACCGTCTGTGCTTGCAGCCACGTGGAGTGGTGTGAGAATTCATAGAATCCGGGGGTGAATACCCGGTAGGCGGCGGCTTGGTTTGGCGTCGGAGATCTCAGGGCCAAGCCATTCGCGGCGAATCCGCTGTCGTGCTGCACCGTGAGTTGGATGACGCCGAGCGGGCTGGTCTGAAATTTCCAGGTCGTGAAGACGCCGAGCAGGATTCCCCGCTGCAACACGTGAAAAGTGGATTTCCCGGCGACGCCGCCCGCTGAATATGAGTATGTGACGGCGTGTACACCCTGCTCGTCGACTGAATCGCTCAGCAGGGCAATTTCGGTGATGTCAGCCATCGCTTTCGGCACCAACAGTTCGGCGGATGCGGCGCCCGCCGTCGCCGGACCGCTGAGCTTCAGCGCACCCTCGGCGTCGTGTCGCGCGAGGGAGTCGAGGTAGCCGCGCACGAATCCGCTCGCGCTGTACAGCGACGCGTTGAGCACCAGCACCGTACCCCCGAAGGCTGCCATGATCACCACGAAGACGATCGACCAGGTGATCATCTCGCGGCGCACAGGGTTCCTTTCCGAAGATCCAGCCCCAATCCTAAGCGGGGAGCCCGTCAGCAGGCGGGCCGAAGGTACAGTGAACGGATGCCTGAATTCAGCCTCTCGCCCGAGCAGCAGGCCGTGTTCGACGCGATCGAGACAACAAACGAAAATCTGTTCATCACCGGCCGCGCGGGCACCGGCAAGTCCACCCTGCTCAACTACCTGTCAGAAAACACCGCCAAGCAGATTGTGATCTGTGCGCCCACGGGTGTCGCCGCCCTCAACGTCGGCGGCCAGACGATCCATTCGCTGCTGCGGCTGCCGATCGGGGTGATCGCGGAGAACGACATTGTGCAGTCGGCCGAGCTGCGCAAGCTTCTGGGCGCCATCGATACCCTCGTCATCGATGAGGTGTCGATGGTCAACGCCGATCTGTTGGATGCCATCGATCGTTCGCTGCGTCAGGCTCGCGCCCGCAGAAACGAGGCTTTCGGCGGCGTGCAGGTTGTTCTGTTTGGCGACCCGTACCAGCTGGCACCCGTGCCCGGCGAAGGCGATGAGCGCGCCTATTTTGAAGACCACTATCGCTCCATCTGGTTCTTCGATGCAAAAGTCTGGAACTCGACCGACCTCACGATTTACGAACTGACGACGATCCATCGTCAACACGAAGAAGAGTTCAAGTACATGCTCAATGCGGTGCGCCACGGCCGGGTCACCGCCGAGATCGCGGCCAGGCTCAACGAGGTCGGCGCACGCCCGGCCCCCACCGACGGGGCGATCACCCTCGCCACCACGAACGGCACGGTTACCCGCATCAACGCCACAGAACTCGCCCGGCTTCCCGGCCGAGTGCTGACGGCAAAAGCGGAGGTGAGCGGCGACTTTGGTGGTCGCGCCTTTCCCGCTGACGAGGCGCTAGAACTGAAGCTCGGCGCGCGCGTGATGTTTCTGCGCAATGACACCAGCCAGGATGGCGGGCAGCGCTGGGTGAACGGCAGTGTCGGCATCGTCACCAAGATCGAATCGACCGTGTGGGTGGACATCGATGGGGAGCGGCACGAGGTGCGGCCGGCTGTCTGGGAGAAGTTCAAGTACAGCTATTCGCCGTTGACGAAAGCGCTGCGCAAAGATGTGGTCGCCGAGTTCACACAGTTTCCGCTGCGGCTGGCCTGGGCTGTGACCATCCACAAATCGCAGGGCAAGACCTATGATCGGGCGATCGTTGATCTCGGCCAGCGCTCTTTTGCTCCGGGGCAGACCTATGTGGCGCTCAGCCGGATCAGCGCGCTTGATGGCCTATTTCTCAGCCGCGCGCTGCGCCCCAGCGACATCATCGTCGATGAGAATGTGGTGCGCTTCATGAGCAGGGTGACCGCTATCCCGGCGATCAACGCCTAGGCGCTCAGGCGGCCGCTTTGGCTTTGGCCAGGTCGACGAAGAGCTCGGTATTGAAGGTGTAGGCGCGCATGACCTCGTCGATGACGCGCTCGCTCTCTGCGGCATCCCAGCCGACGGCATCCAGTTGCTCTCGGTAGGTGTCTTTGAACTCTCGGGGCCGCGCGATCTGATCGAAGACGTAAAAGCCGACGCCGTTGGTCTCAAATCCGAACTGACGTTGCATGAGGGTGCGGATCGCCTGCCCGCCGGACAGGTCACCGAGATAGCGCGTGTAGTGGTGTGCCACGAATCCGCCGGCCCAGTCACGGGCCGCGACGTCGGCGATGCGCGCGACGTAGGCCCGCGTGGTCGGCAGCGGGGTGATCGCGTCGCGCCACTCGGCCCCGATCAGAAAGGTGAGGTCGTCCTCGATGGCGGGCAGCCTGGTGAGTTGCGGCGTGATGAAGCGGGATGCCACGGCGTCGCCCAAGAAGCGTGTGGCAGCGGCCTCCAGAGCCTCGTAGATGAAGAAGTGCTGAACGACGAGGGCGACATAGTCGCCACGCGAGCCTTTGCCAGTCATGAGGTCACTCATGAAGTCGGCGCCTTCACTGGAGCTGTGGCCGCTGCGCGTGCGCTCTCGCAGCGCCTGCGAGAAAGGGATTACGCTCAACGGTGCTCCAGACGCCGGAAGTTAGGTAACCCTAAGTATAGCGAGTGGCGCTGCGAAGAGCGACGGTTGCGGCGAGGCCGACCGCAGAAAAATCAGTGCTGGTGGGATATTTCGAAGAACTGGCCGGTGTGCTCGCCGTGCGGCACCGCTGAGGCGCCCGCTTCGGTGGCCGCGAGTGCGGGGGTGGTGAGGGCCGCGATGACCAGGCCGCCGGCGGTCAGCCCGATCAGGTAGCGGCCCACGCCCGGCGCTCGCGGCTCGGGCCGGTGCTCCGCGATCCGGCGAAGGTGCATGGCAACGGTGACGGCGATGAAAATCTCGAAGAGTGTTGCGATGGCGAGCGGGAGAAGTGGGAGTGTTTTCGCAATTCCCGGGTTCTCCGCGGCCGTCGAGACCACCAGAAGTAGGCCCCAACCCAGCATCGGCGCCAACGCTCCCACCAGAACCAACCGGGGCCGCGCGATATCTTCCCGGGCGAAGGTGTACACGCCCCAAGCGAACTCGGCCAGGCCGACGATCGCCAGCAAGATTCCGAGCGGGAGAGGAGAGCCGACGACGAGGGCAAAATGAATGAGCCCGGTACCGATGGCGGCGAAGGCCAGCCAACTGCGGGTTATCGTCGACATCTCGGCACTCCTCTCTCGCGCTTGTTGTGCTGATCTGCAGGTTACGCGGTGGCGGTGCGAACGTTCTTGTCGGCACCAATGCCGACGGCGAGCAAAACCACGGCGCTGGCGAAGTGCAGCACGTTGTCTGCCGCGTTCAGCGCCAAGATGTTCAGGGCCGATCCGATGAGGAACAGGCCGAGGAGGCCGAGCAACAGGTAGGCAGCCCCGACGACGGAGTTGACCGTCTTGGCCGCCCGCACGTTGGAAAGCCCGGCGATCAGCAGCGCCGCACCGATGAGGATGTGCGCCACGTTGTGGAAGATGTTGACTTCGAAAATTCCGAGCAGCAGGCCACCCTGCGTTGCGAAGAATCCGACGCCGGATGTGACGGTGAAGCCGAGCAGTCCGACCACAATGTAGACGGCACCGAAAACGATACCTAGCAGGCGGTTCGGGGATTTACTCATGGTGTTTCCTCCTTGTCGTGGGCGGTTTGTCCACGTTCAGGTAGGTATTCGTGCCGTCGAGCCTGTGAGTTTGGTCAGTGCGGCCGGGGAGCGATGCCGAGCGTGACGCACGCAGCGTCATAGCGGGCGACGATTTCTTGTCGGATGTCGAACCTCTCGCTGATTTCCCGGCTCCAGGCGAGGGTGAGC
>JANXTJ010000255.1 GCA_025352485.1 Salinibacterium sp. | reverse complement strand
CCACCTCGCCCACGCCCAAACCGCGCGACGGCGTCGGCTCCGGGGAGCTCACCCCGATCTCGAGCAACTCGTGCACGGCCCTGGTCGACATCATCTGGATTCGCTCGCGCGGGCTGAGCTTGCCGTCGATCATCCGCACGTAGGTGATGACGCCGCGGTAGGAGTCGTACACGGAGTCGAAGATCATCGCGCGCGAGGGTGCGTTGGGGTCGCCCTGCGGGGCCGGAATCAGCTCGACCACGCGGTCGAGCAGATCGGCGACGCCAGCACCGGTCTTGCCGCTGACCCGCAGCACGTCGTCGGGGCTGCCGCCGATGAGGCTGGCCAGCTCTTTCGCGTACTTCTCCGGGTCGGCCGCCGGCAGGTCGATCTTGTTCAGGACAGGGATGACCGTGAGGTCGTTCTCGAGTGCCAGATAGAGATTCGCGAGGGTCTGGGCCTCGATACCCTGGGCGGCATCCACGAGCAGAATCGCACCCTCGCAGGCGGCCAGCGAGCGAGACACCTCATAAGTGAAGTCGACGTGCCCGGGGGTGTCGATCATGTTAAGGGCGAAGGTGTCGGCACCAAGCGCCCACGGCATCCGAACGGCCTGGCTCTTAATCGTGATGCCGCGCTCGCGCTCGATGTCCATGCGGTCGAGGTACTGGGCCCGCATGTCGCGGTCGGAAACGACGCCGGTGATGCCCAACATGCGGTCGGCGAGTGTCGACTTGCCGTGGTCGATGTGGGCGATGATGCAGAAGTTCCGGATAAACGCCGGGTCGGTCGAGGCAGGCTCGAGTGCCTTGCTTGCTCGCGGACTCATCGGTGCCTCTCGTGAACAGCCCTCGCGAGGTGCGCTGAGGGCCGACATAAGTTTACGAGACAGCGAGGGCCCGCCGGTTCAGTCCGGTTCAGTCCGGTGCGGGCAGCCGGCCGAGCCCCTCGAGCAGCCGGTCGCGAGGCGAGGCCAGGCAGACGCGGATCCAGCCCTCCCCGGAGGGGCCAAAGGCGCTGCCGGGGGCGACCGCGACCCGCTGATCTCGCAGGAAACGCTCGGCCCAGGCCGCGACATCCCCCGCCGAGATGTAGCTGACATCGACGAAGAGATAGAAGGCGCCACCGGGGCGCAGGTAGCGGATGCCGCGCTCATCGAGCATGGCCGTCGCGGCGGCGAGATTGTCGCGATAGTGCGCGCGAGCCAGCTCGACGTGCCCCTGATCACCGGTCAGTGCGGCCAACCCGGCCCACTGATCGGGCTCGCCCACGCAGCTGATCGCCGCCTCCTGCACGGTGCGCATGGTGGTGGTCAGGCCGGGTGGCGTGACCAGATAGCCAACCCGCGCGCCGGTCATCGCATAACTCTTCGAGAGCGAAAAGACCGTAAACACCCGGTCATCGGTGTCGAGGCTGGCGATCGACACGTGAGCACCCGACCAGCTGAAGTGCTCGTACACTTCATCGCTGATCACCCAGAGGTCGTGCCGGCGGGCGAAGGCCAGAAGCTCCCCAAGCAGGGCTTGCGGAAAGATTGTGCCCAACGGGTTCGAGGGCGAGTTGATGATGAGCACGCGAGTCTTCGGGGTCACGAGGGCCTCGAGCTCGGCGACATCCGGCATAAAACCGGCGGCGGCGCGAAGCGGGTAGAGCACCGGCACGGCGTCGAGGATTCGGGCATTCATCGTGAAGGTCGTGTAGCCAGGGTCCGGCAGCAGCACCTCGTCGCCAGCGGACAGCGTGAGGGCCATGGCCTGATGAAGGGCCTGCGTCGCACCGACCGTCACCCAGACCCGCTCGGTGTCGACGTGGATATCGTTGTCTCTGGCCAGCTTCTCGACGATCGCCTGCCGCAGGGCCGGGATGCCACCATTGGCCGTGTAGTTCGTCTGGTCTGCCTGCCAGGCCGCAATCGCTGCCGCGGCGATGTGCGGGGCGACCGGAACGTCGGGCTCCCCCACGGCCAGCATGATCATGTCATCGAGGGTGAGGGCGATCTCATGGATGCCCCGGATGCCGCTGGCGGGAACTCCGGGGATATGCGATGCGAGATGAGGCACGCCTTCAGGCTATTCGCTCGACGGGCCCCGGCGGATAAGGTAATGTAAAACCTTGGCTTCCGCGCCGTTTCTGCGCGATTCGCAGCCGGACCAGCTCCATCGGCTGCCCAGTACTAAATTCTGCTCCAACTCCAGACCAACGAAAAGGTGCCAACGTGGCAAATATCAAGTCGCAGATCAAGCGCATCCTGACGAACAAGAAGTCACAGGACCGCAACAAGGCCGTCAAGAGCGAGGTCAAGACCGCCGTTCGCGCCGCTCGCGCCGCCATCGCCTCCGGCGACAAGGC
>JANXTJ010000180.1 GCA_025352485.1 Salinibacterium sp. | reverse complement strand
GCTTCGGCCCGGTCGGCGGCAGCCAGCTTCACCTCGGTTGAGCGCAGTGATGTCACGGCCGCTGTGGCGGCAGCGAGGGGCCGCCGCAGATCGTGACCCACCGCCGCCAGGAGAGCCGTGCGCAGCTTGTCGGCTTCGGCCACCGGCCGCATGTTCTCAGCCTCGTTTGCCAGCTCGCGCTGTTTCAGCGCTCCCTCAATCTGAGAAAGAAAAGCACCCAAAATTCTGCGGTCGGAGGCGGGCAGCTGTGGGCCGAGCAGGCGCAGGGTGGAATGATCACCGATGGCGAATGTCGTCTCGATCACGCCTCCCGCGGCCTCATCTTCGGCCGTGTAGAGCGCCACGCCATGCGAGACGAGGATGACACTGGCCATCCCGAACGATTCGCGCAGCCGAAGGATGAGCGCCTCAAGCGCGTCCTGCCCGCGCAGCACGCTGCCCGCGATGCTGGCCAGGGTTTCGGATTCGGCCGCGGCCCGTGACGCCACTCGGGAGCGCCGCGCCGCCTGATCGACGACAATGCTCACCAGCACCGCGATGATCACGAAGATGATCAGTGCGGCAAGGTGCAGCGGCTCGGCGATGGTGATCGTGTAGAGCGGTTCGACGAAAAAGAAGTCGAGGAGAAATCCGGCGCCAACGGCGGCAAGCAGCGCCGGCCAAATTCCGCCGACCAGGGCGACGATCACCACGAATAGCTGAAACGTCAGAACATCGCTGGTCATCGAGTCAGGGCTGCGGAATGCACTCAGCGGCCAAGTCAGTAGCGGAAGCCCGAGCACCGCCAGCGCGAAGCCGAGTAGGCGACGTCGCATCGAGAGGGCTCCGCCGAGGGCGGGCAGGGCCCTTGAGCCGGCCTCTGAGTGCGAGATGATGTGCACGTCGATGTCGCCGGCTTCACGGATGACCGTGGCCGACGTTCCCGCCCCGGTGAGCAGCCGCGCTAGCGTGCTGCGTCGGCTCACCCCGATGATGAGCTGGGTGGCATCCACGCTGCGGGCGAACTCCACCAGCGCCCGCGGAATCTGCTCCCCGACGACCTGGTAATAGCTGCCGCCCAAAGTCTCGACGAGCGCCTTCTGTGCGGACAAAATACTGGGGTTTGCTTCGGCAAGCCCGTCTGAGGTCGTCACATGCACTGCGAACAATTCGCCACCGCTCGATCGGGATGCGATGCGCGCGCCTCGCCGCAGCAGGGTCTCGCCCTCGCGGCCGCCGGTCAGCGCCACCACCACGCGCTCGCGCGCGTTCCAACTCGCCGCAATGCCCTGTTCGGCCCGGTACTTTTTCAGCGCCGAATCCACCTCATCGGCCAACCACAGCAGTGCCAGCTCGCGCAGCGCGGTGAGGTTACCGAGCCGAAAATAGTTGCTCAGCGCGGCATCCACCCGGGCGGCCGGGTACACGACGCCGGCGCTGAGACGGTCGCGGAGGGCCTGCGGGGCGACGTCGACAAGCTCGACCTGATCCGCGCCGCGCAGCACGGCATCCGGAATCGTCTCGCGCTGCACCACGCCGGTGATCTGTCGCACCACATCATTGAGCGATTCGATGTGCTGGATGTTGACGGTCGAAATGACGTCGATGCCGGCGTCAAGAATGGCCCCAACGTCTTGCCAGCGCTTGTCATTGGCGGTGCCGGGTGCGTTGGTGTGCGCCAGCTCATCCACCAGGGCGATGTCGGGCTTGCGGGCCAACACCGCGTCGAGGTCCATCTCCTCAAGGCTGATGCCTCGGTGTTCGACGCTGCGGCGGGGGAGCACGGGCAGGCCGTCGACGAGAGCGGCCGTAGCCGCCCGGCCGTGCGTCTCGACGATCGCGACAACAACGTCGAGCCCGGTGTCGCTCAGTCGGCGCCCCTCCTCCAGCATCGCGAAGGTCTTGCCCACGCCAGGAGCGGCCCCGAGCATCACCCGGAGCCGACCTCTCGTCATGCTTTCATCATCCCAGCTTCGCGAGCGCGATATTGAGTTGCAGCACGTTCACGGTTGGCTCTCCCAGATAGCCGAGGTCGCGTTGCTGCACCATCGACTCGACGAGCGCACCTACCGTCGCCTCGGGAAGGCCGCGGGCCGCCGCGACCCGGGCGACCTGCAGTCGGGCGTAGGCCGGCGAGATATGGGGGTCGAGGCCCGACGCGGAAGCGGTCAGGGCATCTGCCGGAATCTGGCTAGCAGGCACCGAATCGCCGCTCTGAATCGCGGCGGCGCGCGTGCCTATCGCCGCACTGAGGTCGGGGTTCTCCGGCCCGAGGTTTGACCCACCCGATGCGCCTCCGGCGTCGCCGACCGCCGACGGTCGAGACTGAAACCACTCCGGCCGCGAGTTGCTGGTGGCATCGGTAAAAGACTGCCCGATGAGGGCGGAGCCGACAACGGTGCCGCCCACCCGAATGAGTGAGCCGTTGGCCTGCGCGTTGACGGCGAGCTGCCCGAGGCTGGTCACCACGAGCGGGTAGCCGACGCCGAGAATGATCGTGAAGATGACGAGGGCCCGAATCGCGGTCCAGGTCTGGCGGAAGGGTTTCATATTCTTTCTTCTTTCCGGTGTGCGGGCTTAAAAACCGGGGAGGAGGCTCACGACGATGTCGATGAGCTTGATACCGATGAAGGGGGCAAGAAGCCCGCCAAGGCCATAGATTAAAAGGTTGCGATTCAGCAGTCGGCTCGCGGAGATCGGGCGGTAGTTCACGCCCCGCAGTGCGAGCGGAATGAGGAAGACGATCACCAGCGCGTTGAAAATGATCGCGCTCAGGATCGCAGAAGCCGGCGAATGCAAGCCCATCACGTTGAGCACGGCCAGACCCTGCCCGTGTCCGGCAAGACCGGCCGCCGCGAACATTGCCGGGATGATGGCGAAATATTTGGCCACATCGTTGGCGATCGAGAAGGTCGTGAGCGACCCGCGCGTGATGAGCAGTTGCTTACCGATCCGCACGATGTCGATGAGCTTCGTCGGATCCGAATCGAGGTCGACCATGTTGCCGGCCTCCTTGGCCGCCGACGTCCCGGTGTTCATGGCGACACCGACATCCGCCTGGGCAAGCGCGGGGGCATCGTTGGTGCCGTCCCCGGTCATGGCGACGAGGTTGCCGCCGGCCTGCTCACGTTTGATGAGGTCCATTTTGTCTTCGGGGGTCGCCTCGGCCAGATAGTCGTCGACCCCAGCCTCTGCGGCAATGGCCTTCGCGGTCAGCGGGTTGTCGCCCGTGATCATGACGGTGCGGATGCCCATCGCCCGCAACTCGGCGAAGCGCTCACGCAACCCGGCCTTGACGACGTCTTTGAGGTGGATTACCCCGAGCACGTGCGTCGCCCCCGCGGCCGTTTGCGTCGCCACGACCAGCGGAGTTCCCCCCGACTGCGATACCGCCGTCACGATGGCGTCGAGATCGTTCGGGGTGGCCCCTGCCCATTGCGCCACCATCGAACTGGCTCCCTTGCGAACGAAAGAACCGTCGGCGAGGTCGAGTCCGCTCATGCGGGTTTGTGCGGTGAATGGCACGATCTGCGCGCCGTTTGGAAGGGGCACTGGGCCCCCAGCGAGTGTCACGACAGAGGTGCCCTCCGGCGTGGGATCGGCGAGTGAGGCCAGCCGTGCAGCATCCCGCAACTCATCGACCGTCACGCCGGCGAGCGGCAAAAACTCGCTCGCCTGGCGGTTACCGTAGGTAATGGTTCCGGTCTTGTCGAGCAGCAGCGTCGTGACATCGCCGGCGGCTTCGACCGCACGCCCCGACATCGCGAGCACATTGCGCTGCACGAGACGGTCCATTCCGGCGATGCCGATCGCGCTCAGAAGCGCACCGATTGTCGTCGGGATGAGGCAGACCAAGAGCGCAACGAGCACGCTGATACTGATGGTTCCGCCCGCGTAACTCGCGGCGGGGTTGAGCGTGACCACGACGATGAGAAAGACGATCGACAGGCTAGCCAGCAAAATGTTGAGAGCGATCTCGTTGGGTGTTTTTTGCCGACTGGCGCCCTCGACCAGCCGGATCATCCTGTCGACAAAGGTCTCGCCGGGTTTCGACGTTATTTTCACCACGATCCGGTCGCTCAGCACCCGAGTGCCGCCCGTCACGGCACTGCGATCGCCACCGTGTTCCCGGATGACGGGGGCTGATTCACCGGTAATGGCCGACTCGTCGACCGAGGCGATGCCCCACACGATGTCACCATCGCCGGGGATCACCTCGCCGGCCGTGACCGTGACAAAGTCACCGAGCACTAAATCGGCCGAGGAGACATCCTGGCCGCTGGCCTCATCGAGGATGTCGTTCGCGAAGGCTACCCGGTGCGCGATCGTGGAGGTTCGGGTCTGGCGCAGGCTTGCGGCTTGGGCCTTGCCGCGGCCCTCCGCGACCGACTCTGCGAGGTTGGCGAACACCACGGTGATCCACAGCCAGATCGCGATTCCCAGGGTGAAGGTGGGGGCGATGTCGGCTTGCCCCATCAGAGGTAGAGCGACCGCCAGCGCCGTGGTCAGCGTGGCACCGACCTCGACGATGAACATGACGGGGTTACGCCACATCAGTCGTGGGTCGAGCTTGCGGAAGGCTCCGGGCACTGCGGCGACGAGTTGGCCGAACGAGAAAGCGCTTGACCTGCTGGGCCGCGTGGGTTCCGTCGGTGCCTGACGTGGTTCGGTGAGTACAGACATGATCACTGCAGCCCTTCAGCCAGGGGACCCAGCGCGAGAACGGGGAAATAGGTGAGTGCCGAGACGAGCACGACGACTCCGATGACGAGGCCGAAGAACTGCGGGCGGTGGGTAGGCAGGGTGCCAGCGGTGGCGGGAACCTTGTCTTGCGCGGCGAGCGAGCCGGCCAGGGCGAGCACGAACACGATGGGCAGAAACCTGCCGAGCATCATTGCGACGCCCAGCGCGGTGTCGAACCAGGGCGTGTTGGCGGTGAGCCCGGCAAAGGCAGAGCCGTTGTTGTTGGCTGCAGAGGTGAACGCGTAGAGCACCTCGGTGAAGCCGTGCACACCCGGGTTCAAGATCGAGGTGGCCACGACATCGTCGTGCACCGCCGGGATCGCAAAACTCAGAGCCGTGCTGACCAGAACCAGGGTCGGCGTGGTGAGGATATACAGACTCGCGAGTTTCATTTCACGAGCCCCGATCTTCTTGCCGAGGTATTCAGGGGTCCGCCCCACCATGAGCCCGGCGATGAAGACGCCGATAATAGCGACGACGAGGATGCCGTAGATTCCGGCTCCCACACCGCCGGGGGCGACCTCACCGAGCATCATGTTGACCAGGGCGACACCACCGCCAAGGCTCGTGAAGCTGTCGTGCATCGAGTTGACTGCGCCGGTCGATGTGGTCGTGGATGCCGTCGCGAACAAAGTGGAGCCGAGAATCCAGAATCGGGTCTCCTTGCCCTCCATCGCGCCGCCGGCGAGTTGAGGCGCGGTGCCGGCACCTGTCAGCTCGGCCAGCGTCATCAGCGAGAGCGACACGATGAACAGAGTCGCCATGGCCGCCACCACCGCGTAACCCTGCCGGTTGTCGCCGACGATGCGCCCGAAGGTACGCGGCAGGCTAAACGGAATGGCCAACATCAGCACGACCTCGAAAATGCTGGTCCACGGGGTGGGATTCTCGAACGGGTGAGCGGAGTTCGCGTTGAAGAACCCACCACCGTTGGTGCCAAGTAGTTTGATCGCCTCCTGCGAGGCAACCGGACCGCCTGGCACGACCGCCGTGCCTCCGGTGATCGTCGCGACATCCTGAAAACCATTGAAATTTTGGATGACGCCGCCGACCATTAGCACGACAGCTGCCAGCACCGACAGCGGCAGCAGGATGCGCAGCGTGCCGCGGGTCAGGTCAACCCAGAAGTTGCCGATTGTGCCGCGGGAGCGGTAGGCGAAACCGCGGATCAGTGCCACGGCAACCGCGATGCCGACGCCCGCTGAGAGAAAGTTCTGCACGGCGAGTCCGCCCAGCTGCACGGCATAGCCGAGGGTGACCTCGGGGGAGTACGACTGCCAGTTCGTGTTCGTCACAAACGAAATAGCCGTATTGAACGCGAGGTGCTCGCCGGCCGGGGGAAGGCCGAGAGAGTAGGGCAGCACCTCCTGCACCCGCTGCAGAGCGTAGACCGCCAGAATCCCGGCCGCCGAGAACGCAAGCACCGAACGCAGGTAGGCCGGCCAGCTCTGTTCTGACCTCGAGTTGACCCCGATCAGGCGGTAGATGCCGCGCTCGCCCCTCAGGTCTCTCGTCGAGGTGTATGTGGCCGCCATATAGTCGCCGAGGGGGCGGTAGAGGGCAACAAGCACCCCGATGAGAGTGGCGAGCTGGGCGATGAACAGCCAGAGGGTGCTCATCAGAACCGCTCCGGCTTCACGAGGGCAAAGACGAGGTAGCCGATCGCGGCGAAGGCGAGAACCGCCGAGATTGTCCCGAAGACGATCACAGCTTCTCGACCCCCTCGGCGACGAGGGCGACCACGGCCACGAGGGCCAGAATGCCGGCGATGAACACGACGTCGAGCACGAATACTCCGTTCGGAGATGCCGCCCACGCACGATGGTTCGCGGGCGTGGCCGTTTCGGCCACTAAGGCAGTCAACGCCCGGTGCGCGCGCGTTGACGCGGCCCTAACGGTTTCCTAACGCTGCGGCCGCGAACCCTTACGGATTCGGTCGCCGGGAGGCCCGCAAGGCCCGTGAGACGGCCGGCGGCCGGTCCCCGGCAGCGTCAGCTCTGCGATCCGACGGCGAGTGCGGCTGCACCCAGAATGCCGGCGTTATTGCGGTGCACCGCGGGAACGATCGGAGTCTTCAGCTTCAGCAACGGCAGGAATTCCGCGTAGGACTTCGACACGCCGCCGCCGACGATGAACAGGTCGGGGGAGAGCAGGAATTCCAGGGCCGAGTAGTACTTCTGGAGGCGCTTGGCCCACGCCTTCCAGTCGAGGTCGTCGCGTTCTTTCGCGCCGTACGACGCCTGGCTTTCGGCGTCCTTTCCGTCGATCTCGATATGACCGAGTTCGGCATTGGGAATCAGGATGTCGTTGTAAATCAGTGCTGTACCGATCCCGGTGCCGAGGGTGGTCATCATCACGAGGCCGGCGACCCCCTTCGCCGCGCCGAAGCGGGTCTCGGCGAAGCCGGCGGCATCCGCGTCATTAACGAAATGGATGTCGCGCTGCAGGGCCTTCTCGAACAGCGCCTCGGCATTGAGGCCGATCCACTTCTTCGATACGTTCGCCGCCGAGAGAGTGAAACCGTTCTTCACG
>JANXTJ010000151.1 GCA_025352485.1 Salinibacterium sp. | reverse complement strand
CTTTTACGCTGTCGTGGCAGGGAGCGGATTATCCGGCAACCCTCGCTGTGCCGGGACGGCATAACGCCCTCAACGCGGCGGGAGCGTTCGCGGTGCTCGTGGGTGTCGGCTTTGAGCCCCGCGCAGCGCTTGACGGAATTGCGACATTCGGGGGCACCGAGCGCCGTTTTGAGCTGCACGCGACCGTGCGCGGCGTGAGCGTCTACGACGACTACGCCCACCACCCGACCGAGGTTGAGGCAGCCCTCAGCGCCGCCCGCAGCGTGGTCGGCAGCGGCAGGATTATCGCCGTGCATCAACCGCACCTTTACAGCCGTACTCGGGCGATGGCGGCGGAGTTTGCGGAGGTTTACGAGCGACTGGCTGATCACACCATCGTGCTCGACGTCTTTGGCGCCCGCGAGGATCCGGTGCCTGGGGTGACCGGGGCTCTGGTCTCCAGTCGTTTTGCCGACCCCACTCACGTGGATTACCTGCCCGACTGGCAGGAGGCGGCCGACCGGGCGGCCGCTATCGCGCGCCACGGAGACATCATCATGACCCTGAGCTGTGGCGACGTTTATCGCATCGTGCCGCAGATCATCGAATCCCTGAATTCCACAGCCCATGCTTAACTCACGCCGGACATGAAGCGGCCGCAGGGCTTCGACCCGCCCGGTCGCCAGCAACCACCGTCGCCGGGGCGTAAGCCTGCTCAACCGGCACAGCAGAAAACCCCGACCGTTCGGCCGACGCGTTCGCGACCGGGGTCGCCGCCACCGGAGGCCGCGCGCGAATCCTCGGCCGCGCGAGACCCCGCAGCGGCCCGCCGGTCGCCCGTGTCTCGCCGGGAGGGTAGTGATCGGGCCGCGCGTGGCGACGCGCGCCGACTGGCCCGCGAGCACCGCCGATTCGAACGTGCCGAGGTTCGCCGATTCACCCGTCGCGCCCGCAATCGCAGGCTCACCGCGGCCATTTCCGCCGCCGTGGTCGCGACCCTCATCGGCCTAGTATTCGTGGCCGTATATTCGCCGATCCTGGCCCTGCGCACGGTGACCATTGACGGTACGGTTCGGGTGGATGCCACGGCCGTTCGAGCGGTTGTCGCCGACCAGATCGGCACACCGCTCGCCCTGATCGACTTCGGTCGCATCACGAAAAAGCTCTCGACCTTCCCCCTGATTCGCAGCTACGTCACCGAGACCGTTCCCCCCGACACGCTTCTCATTCATGTGGTGGAGCGCGAACCGGTCGGGCAACTGATCACGGGTGGAGGCTATGAGCTCGTGGACCCGGCGGGCGTGAGCATTCAGAAGGCTCCCACCGCATTTGCGGGCGTCCCGGTGATTGACCTGGGCGCGGCAAATGCCACGAGCCCAGCCTTCGGCTCGGTCATCGAGGTGCTCCTCGCCATGCCGCCGGCGCTGTTGGCTCAGGTCTCGACGGTGACGGCCCGCACCCAAGACGACGTCTCACTGGTATTGACCGGGGTAGGCCAGCGGGTGAAATGGGGCAGCGCCGAGAATTCGGCGACGAAGGCGACGTTGCTCGCCGCCTTGATCGCGGTGACAGACCCGGCCCGGGCGGGGGAGTTCGACGTCTCTGCCCCCGGCAATGGAATATTCCGGCCCAGTTGAACCGGCCCGATTGACCGGGCCCGGCTGGCTCGACGAAAGTCATTCCCGACACGCGGGAGTTGCTGCATCCACTGGGGGAGCCTCCGACCTACCCTCAAGTCAAGAAATGCATACTGGGCATAACTTTATACCTCAACTAGAGGTTTAAGGTACCCGCAGGTGCGAGGCAGTGGAGGCCGAAACGTGACGTCAAACCAGAACTACCTGGCGGTTATCAAGGTAGTCGGCATCGGCGGTGGTGGTGTTAACGCCGTCAACCGCATGATCGAGCTTGGCCTTCGTGGCGTGGAGTTCATCGCCATTAACACGGATGCCCAGGCCCTGCTCATGAGCGACGCCGACGTGAAACTCGATGTCGGGCGCGAACTCACCCGCGGACTCGGGGCTGGAGCCGACCCCGAGGTGGGCCGCCGCGCGGCCGAAGACCACGCCGAGGAGATCGAGGAAGCCCTTGCCGGGGCCGACATGGTCTTCGTCACGGCCGGGGAGGGCGGCGGAACCGGAACGGGGGGAGCCCCCGTCGTTGCGCGCATCGCCAAGTCGATCGGCGCTCTGACGATCGGCGTCGTAACCAAACCCTTCGGCTTCGAGGGCAAGCGCCGCTCGGCACAGGCAGACATTGGTGTCTCGAGCTTGAAGAACGAGGTGGACACCCTTATTGTCGTTCCCAACGATCGACTGCTCGAGATCAGCGACCGTGGCATCAGCATGCTCGAAGCCTTCGCCACCGCCGATCAGGTGTTGCTGGCCGGAGTGCAAGGCATTACCGATCTGATCACCACCCCCGGCCTCATCAACCTCGACTTTGCCGACGTCAAGTCGGTCATGCAGGGTGCCGGTTCGGCCCTGATGGGCATCGGATCCGCCCGCGGCGCCGACCGCGCCATCAAGGCCGCGGAGTTGGCGGTGGCATCGCCGCTGCTGGAAGCGTCAATCGATGGAGCCCACGGGGTGCTGCTGTCGATCCAGGGCGGCTCCAATCTGGGCATCTTCGAGATCAATGACGCTGCACGACTCGTGCAGGAGGCCGTGCATCCCGAGGCCAACATCATTTTTGGTGCCGTCATCGACGACACCCTCGGTGACGAGGTGCGGGTCACGGTCATCGCGGCCGGGTTCGACGGCGGTGAACCTGTGGTGCGCAATAACAGCGCGGGTCGGCGCACGAACTACGTCGTCCCAGAGGCAACGCCGGCAGGGGCCTCTGCGGTCGCGCCTGCCACAACCGCGCCGGACTCCTCTTGGAAGGCAGAACCCAGCCTCGTGCACACGCCGTCTGATAAATCGTTCGACGACGATGAGGGCGACCTCGACATCCCCGATTTCCTCAAATAGCCCGTCACGCAGCGCTGGTGATCGACGACGGCTCTGACCTT
>JANXTJ010000119.1 GCA_025352485.1 Salinibacterium sp. | reverse complement strand
CATTCGGATGGGCCGCCCAGACACGCGCCCGAGGGTGGACGCTTCGCCCCGAGTCGCCCGGAGAAACAAATGCCCGAAGCTATCCGCATGCCCGCAGGTCTGCCCAACCGCCGAATTCTTTGGCGGACGACCCTGGTCGCTGCACCCCTGCTCATCATTGCCGCAGTTCTGGTTACCGGGCTGGTGGCGCAATCCGCCGCCGCCGACCAGCTTCAACGCCGCACGTCCGCCGAGATCCTTAACGAGAGCAGCGGGATGCGCGCGGAACAGCTAGCGCTCGACGCAGCGATCCTCCGCGGGAGAACGGCTGCTGCCGTCACGGCGGCCGCTGATGCAGCCGCTGCCGCCGCCGCCGAGATCGCATACCGGGCCACCCCAGGCGGCGCTCAGGCCACAGCGAAGGCGATGGCGGCATCCCGGTTCGGCTGGGGAGACGACCAATTCGGATGCCTCGTGAGCCTGTGGAATCGGGAGTCGGGCTGGAATATGAATTCCTTCAATTCCGGCAGCGGCGCAGCGGGAATCCCTCAGGCCCTCCCCGGCGCGAAGATGGCCATTGCCGGCGCCGACTGGCAAACCAATCCCGCGACTCAAATCGCTTGGGGGTTGGGCTACATCGCGTCGTCTTACGGTTCACCGTGCGACGCGTGGAGCCACTCCCAATCATTCAACTGGTACTAATAGACCGGAACGTGATCAGCAGGGCTCGCCTGTGCGGGTGAATTGGTGCGGGCATCGAGGAGGCCGACGCTGTAGGCCAGTTGGACGGCCTGCTGCCGCGCCGTGACCCCCAGCTTGTGGTAGATGCTGCGAACGTGGGTCTTGATCGTGTTTTCTGAGACATACAACACGTCGCCAATTTGCCGGATCGTTGCGTCAGAACTGAGGTAGTGCAGCACTACTACTTCGCGCTGGGTGAGTCGTTGAGTGACCGCCACCCGGGGGAGCTTCGCCGCTTGCTCCGCCCACCGCTCGCCGAGGTCGTTGGTGCGCGCGTGGAGTTCGGGCTGTGACTTCTCTAGCCGCGCCCACAGCGGCTCAAGCAACTTCGGGTCGATTCCCTGAAATGCTCCGATGGCGCCGGAGATTGCCACGTGGTGCAGTGCGTCGAGGAAATAGGCGTCCGCCGTTTCGGTCTGCCCCCGCAGCTGGCTCGCAGCGGCACGGTGCAAGAGAACGGCGGTGAGGGTGCGCGTCGCGTGTCGGAGACCGAGCAGCAGGCAGGGGTCGGTCTGGCGGAGGGCGCCTTTGGCATCGCCGAGCATCAGTTTGGCGGTGGCGCGGCGAAGGCCTATGCAGAATGAGTGTTCGGGAGTCTCCGGGGCTTTTTCGAGGAATGTCAGGGCCTCGGCGGGGCGGCCTGCTGCATTCAGGAGGTCTGCGCCGGCGCCCGCGATGAAGGAGCGGAGCAACAGCGATTCGGGCCGGGAAAGCGTGCCGCGCATGGCTGACCTGACACCGGCGAGGGCCTTTTCCGTTTGCCCCTCGAACATATTGCTGTAGCCCTCTGCCATCAGCCCGACGGTATGCCACGGATTGCCCGGGTCATTCGACGCCTGAAGCTGGTCGGCGGTCAACTGCATGAGGAGCGGGTCAAGCCGCGCTTCGGCGGTGAGGATATTCGCGAAGGCCAACGAGTTGAGGCTTTTCGACAGTGGCCAGTTGCCTAAGCCGTAGTGCAATTCGGCGCGGACGGCGAGTCCCCGTGCGCTGACGAAGTCGCCCTCGATGGAATTGAGCGTCGCGGTCACGGCATCCGCCAGATACTTCCAGAACGCATCCTCGCCGCTCTTGGCCCGGTCTTGAGCAGCCCTCGCATAGCTGAACGCGGAAATCACGTTGCCTTTGAGCATCTCAGATTCCGCTTGCGCCAGCCACAGCAACCCCGGAGCGCGCCCAAGAGCGTCGAGTTCGTGTGTCGATAGGGCGCGGGTTGCGGCGGCCAATCTTCGTGCTGATTCGAGCCCTTGCCCGCCGGCGCCGTGGGGGTCGACGATCGAAAGGGCCGCGGATGCGATGATCATCCTCGATCGCAGGGGCAGGCTCTCGGTGGCCCTTCGAGGGAGATTGAGCAGACGAGTATGAAGTTCGTCGAGGGCGGCGGTGTGCTCGCTCGGAGGTATTCGGGCGAACAGGATTCTCGCGGCAAGGGCATAGGGGTCGGCTGCCAAGACGTCTGCCGGGATCGAGTTCAGCGCGTCTCGCAGATCCTGCAGCGCCGTCGTGGTGTCTGTTCCGGTCGGCGGCTCCTTGAGGAGCGCGAGCGCATCAGCGTACCGGTGCGCCTGGCCAAAGTGGTACAGAGCGAATGCTTTCTTGCCCTCAGCTCTGAAATACTCCGCGGCCCGCAGGTGGAGAAGATCGAGGCGATCGCCCAACGCATCCTTGGCCAGAGCCTGTACATCGAGTCGCGTCTGAACGGGCACGGCGAAGGCGATCGGGCTGATGAGGCCGGGCTGTGAGACCGGCTCGATCAATCCTTCGCGAAGGAGAGTCTCCAGAACGTCCTGCGAGTATTCCGTGGCGACGGAGTTGAGATACCCGACCGGCACCTGCACGAATTGCGAGATCGCGAAGAAGAGGTCGGCGGCGACTGGCCCGATTGTCGCCACCGTCGCCGCAACGACCTGTGTGCGGTACTCCGCCAGGTCGAGGGTGCTTGTGCTGTCCGGATTTGCCGTCAGGTGGTCGAGGATCGCGCCCGTCCGGCTGACGTTCTGAAGGGGAGGCGCTGCGCTCGTCGGCGCGCCGGCAGGCGCATCCAGAATCGCCTGCGCCTCGTGAGCCGACCACGCCAGGTCTAGATGAGTGAGTCCTAATGGTCGTAGGCGATGAGGGATCGTTTGTTGGGTTCGTC
>JANXTJ010000112.1 GCA_025352485.1 Salinibacterium sp. | reverse complement strand
CTTCTCGGCGCTCGAGCCGCGCGCCGAGGAGCTCGTAGCGCGAGGCCGGCCGCCACGAGGGCTCCGAGCCCGACGCCGGAGACGAGCCACTCCAACTGCCGCCCGAGCAACACCGCGGGGGTGATGACGCTCGACAGAGCGACATCCTGCACCATGGTGCCAGGGGCGTACCAGGGCAACTGCTGCACGATCCTGCCGTCGGGCGCGATGACTGCGCTCAACCCGACGGTCGAAATGTTGACGACGCTGCGGCCTAGTTGGATCGCCCGGATGCGGGCGATGGCAAGTTGCTGAGCGCTCTCGTCGGTGTGCCCGAAGTCGGCCGTGTTCGACGACGCGAAGATTGCCCTGGCGCCCTGGTCAACCGTTTCGGTGAGCAGTTGGTCGTCAACGATGTCGAAGCAGATGTTCACGCCAACTTTTACACCGTTGATGCTGAAGACCATGTCGGTCGTGCCTGGCGTGTAATCGCGGCCGATCAGATCGATCAGGTCGGGCGCGAACGGCTTCCACAATGCCCGGTCGGGCACGTATTCACCGAACGGCACCGGATGCTTCTTGTCGTAGAAGTCAAGCATTCCCTTGCCAGCATCCCACAGGATCTCGGTGTTGAAGGTCTGGTCGCCGCGCTCGGTGATGGCCCAGCCCACCAGTGGGGCGTGCAGCTGTTCCGAGACGTAATCGAAGGCGGCGGCGGTGTAGCGATCGGTCAGCGGGCTGCGATCGGTTGAGCCCTCCGGCCAGAGCACGGCATCGACATGCTGGCCGAAGAGAGGGGTGGTGGCATCTAGCTGGGCCTGCAGTAGATCACCGGGGCTTCGAGTGTCGAAGTAGCCAGCCTTGCCGTTGCCTTGCACGGCGGCCACGCGCAGCGAACCGTCGGTGGGCGCCGGCCACGCCGGTAGGACGAGCAGCACCGTGGCGATGCCGACGGGCACGATCGCGCGGCCGAGCCTGGGCGCACCCGCATAGCGAAGCGCCTCAACGGATGCCGCGGCAACCAGCACCACGACGAAGCTCACGCCAGACACGCCGAACCACGCGAAGAGCGGTGATAGCGGGGAGTCGGATTGCGACAGCGCAACTCTCCCCCAGGCGAACCCGCCATACGGCCAGACACTCGCCCACGCTTCCCGTGCCGTCCACAGCCCGGCGATGACGACCGGCAGCACACCCAACCGACCCAGCGCCGTCGGGAAGGCCCGCGGCAGCCAGCGGTAGGCGAGGGCGATGGCGAGCCCGCCCACCGCGAAGAACAGGGCCTCCAGCACCGACAGGGCAGACATCGGCAGCAGCCCGAGAAACAACGATGCCCAGGAGATCTGGGTCAGGTAGAAGGTCACGCCCGCAACAAATCCGACCACAAGCGCCGATCCGTTACGGCGGCCGACCAGAGCCACCAACATCAGCGCGACGCCGACCAGCGCGAGCGGCCAGATTCGCTTATCGGGGAACGCCGCATCGAGTACGGGGCCCGCGCCCCCGGCGACGAGAAGCGCAGCCCAGAGCGGCAGCAGTGGCGAGGTCAGGCGCGGCATTGCCGGTGACTACGCGACGCTCGAGTAGGCAACGATGCCGCGGCGAATCTGGTCGAGGGCGGTTCTGGCCCTGCGACCGACCTCGCCGTCGGCGACGACCGACAACTGATCGAGCAGGTCGATGGTCTGCTTTGTCCAGCGCACAAAGTCGCCTGCAGCCATATCCGCCTCCTGAAGCACGGCATCGAGGCCGGTGCCGCTCGCCCAGCGATACATGGCGAGGGCCAACCCCGTCGACAGCGGCTGGCTGCCCGGCAGCTTGTTGCCACGTTCGAGGTCGTCGAGTTCGCTCCACAGCGATCCGGTGCGATCGAAAGCCTCGCGGAACGCGCCGCGCGGCAGGTGCCGGTCGCCGAGCTGCCCTTCCTCGCGGCGGGGCTCGTAGACCAGCGTCGTCGCCATGGCCGCCAGCGACGCGGGATCCAATTCATCCCAAAACCCGCGCCGCAGCGACTCCGCCACGAGCAGGTCGCGCTCGCCGTAGATCCGCCGCAGCATCCGGCCGTTGGCGTTGAGGGTGAGCTCGCGCCCGGCGTCGCCCACCACCAGATAGCCCAGTTCGACGAGCACATCGGTGACCCGGTCGAAAACCTTGGCGACGGCACCGGTGCGGGTACGGATCTGCGCGGTCAGCTGGTCAGTTTCGCGCTTGAGTTTCCACCAGCGTTCGGCCCACCTGGCGTGCGCCTCGCGCTCCGGGCAGGCGTGGCACGGGTGCTGCTTCATCCGCCGCCGGAGGTCGGTGAGCTGGCGCTGGCGGCGTTCGCGCTCGACGCGGCTGGCGGTGTTCGATAGACCCTTGCGCTCGAGGTCGGTGAGTTCGCGGCGAACGCCCGAATATTCGGTGTAGTCGCCGAGATGGCATTTCATCGAGGTGGCGTAGCCGGTCAGCGATTCCTCCTGCGACCGTACCTTGCGCGCGAGGTCGACGACGGCGCGGTCGGCCTGAAACTGGGCGAAACTCGACTCGAGAATTTCGCGGGTGCGCTCCCGGCCGAACTGTTCGATCAGGTTGACCGCCATGTTGTAGGTCGGCTTGAAGCTGGAGTTGAGCGGGTAGGTACGCTTGCTTGCCAGCGAGGCCACCGCCTGCGGGTCGAGGCCGTCGACCCACTGGATGACGCTGTGTCCCTCGACGTCGATGCCGCGCCGCCCGGCGCGCCCGGTGAGCTGGGTGTACTCCCCCGGCGTTATCGGAACCCGCGCCTCGCCGTTGAACTTTTCGAGCTTCTCCAGCACGACGGTGCGCGCTGGCATGTTGATGCCGAGGGCGAGGGTTTCGGTCGCAAACACAACCTTGACCAGTTTTTTCTGGAAAAGCTCTTCCACAACCTCCTTAAAGGCGGGCAGCAGGCCGGCGTGATGGGCGGCGACTCCGCGCTCCAGCGCGGTGAGCCAATCCCAGTAACCAAGCACCGCGAGATCCTCGTCGAGTAGGGTGCGGCAGCGTTCTTCGACGATCGACCTGATCTCGTCGCGCTCGGCTGGGGTGGTGAGCCGCACGCCGGAACGCAACACCTTCGTCACCGCCTGGTCACAGCCGATGCGGCTGAAGACGAAGAATATTGCCGGCAGAAGGTTTTTGCCGTCGAGCAGTTTCACGACATCCGCACGCTCGATGCGCTGCTCCTGCGGCCGGCCGCCGCGCGAATGGTACCGACCCACATCCTTCATCTGCTTCGCGCCGAGGGTGCGACCGCCGTAACGGGCCAGTTGAACGAGCTCGGGGTTGACGCGGTGGGTGGCGGCTAGCCCCGACGAATCGAACAGGTCAATGAGTTTGCCGCGCATCAGAATGTGCTGGTCGAGTGGCACCGGCCGCTCTTCACTCACGATGACTTCGGTGTCACCGCGCACGGCCTGAAGCCAGTCGCCAAATTCCTCGGCATTCGATACCGTCGCCGAGAGTGACACCATGCGCACGTGCTCGGGCAGGTGGATGATTACCTCCTCCCAGACCGCTCCACGAAAGCGGTCGGCGAGAAAATGCACCTCATCCATGACCACGCAACTGAGGTCGCGCAGCAGGTCTGAGTTGGCGTAGAGCATGTTGCGCAGCACCTCGGT
>JANXTJ010000106.1 GCA_025352485.1 Salinibacterium sp. | reverse complement strand
TGATTCTGGATGAGGCCACCGCATCCCTGGATATCCCCTCAGAGCGGCTGGTGCAGGAGGGCTTGCAGACACTCCTCTCGGATCGCACGGCCGTGATTATCGCCCACCGGCTGTCGACCGTTGCGATTGCCGATCGTGTCTTGGTGATGGAACACGGGGTGATCGTCGAAGATGGAACACCGCGCGACCTGATCGCGGGCACCGGCCGGTTCGCCCAGCTGCACGCGGCCTGGCGCGATTCTTTGGTGTAGCAACTCTCCACCCGTGGAAGGACGGACCAGATCTTCGGTTTTGGTTGTAGTGTCACGGTAGCAACTCTCCACCCGTGGAAGGACGTCAATGACGAGTATCACCCCATACCTCTGGTTCAACAACGACGCAGAGGCGGCCATCGCGCTCTACACCGGGCTGTTCCCCGACGCGAAAATTACCTCGGAATCGCGGTGGCCAGAGGGTGGGCCGGTTGCGGCCGGCACGCTGATGAACGCGACGTTCGAGCTGGCCGGGCAGAGCTTCATCGCGCTCAACGGTGGCCCGCAGTATCCCTTCACCCCCGCGGTATCCTTCCTCGTCTCCGTCGAGACACAAGAGGAGGTCGACCGCTACTGGGATGCCCTCATCGCCAACGGTGGCACGGAATCGCAGTGCTCGTGGCTGACTGACCGGTTTGGTGTGTCGTGGCAGATCGTTCCGACCGCGCTCGCGCGCTATCTCACCGACCCCGACTCGGCGAAGGCCGGTCGCGTCATGCGGGCGATGGTGGCGATGCGCAAGATCATCATCGCCGACCTCGATGCCGCGGCGTCAGCGGCCGAGTAAAACTCACGGGATATGGCGGGCGGCTGTCAGGTCGACGCGATAGATGCCGTCGTGGCCCCACCTCAGCGGCGTGTCTTCGGTGCGGTAGTGCTGCAGGGCGCGCGTGCCGTGGTCGAGCGGCGGATGCCCGCTGGCACGCACGACGCGCCACCATGGCGAATCCGACCCGTAGCGCGCCATCACACCGCCGACCGCCCGAGCCGCCCGCGAGCCAATCGCCGCGGCGACCCCGCCGTAGGTCATGACTCGGCCAGCCGGGATCGAGTCAACGACCTCAAGCACCCGTGACACGAAGTCGGCCGCTGCCGCCGCATCTTCTTCGGCGCCGCCGCCCCCGACAGCACCATTCACTTCAGCGACAGGGCCCCGAGGTTCTCGCCATACTGCGTCTCTCCCACCACCTGAAAGCCGACGCGGAGAAAGAATTCTTCGGGCCCGTCATCGCCGGGCTCCCAGATTGCGGTGAGGCGCTCGAATCCGCGGCTCTTTGCCTCGTTGGCGAGGGCGTGCACCGCAAATGACCCGACGCCGGTGCCCTGGGCATCGGCCGCGACGGTCACCCGTAAGACGCAGCTACGGAATTCTTCCTGCGCGGCCTCTGGATCGAAGTTGCCGCGGATGAACCCGACGACCCGGTCGCCGTCGAGCACGACGCGCGGCCACGAGCTCACCGGATTGATGAGCGTATCGGCGATGGCATAGGACGGCGGAGTAACAAACTGCTCCTGCCCACGCCGCAGCGTGAGGCTGTTCGCCGCCACGATGGTCTTCGCGGACAGTTCCTCGAGTCGCAATTCGGCCATAACGAAAGGCTAACGCGCCCCGCCGAAAGGAGCGAAGATATCTTGATATCAAGATACTTCTGTGAGCGGGTATGCTGATCTCGGCCCAAAAGACTTAGGAGTTCAGCTTGTCCAAGATCACAGTAAAAGGCACCGTCGTCGAGCTCGATGGCGACGAGATGACCCGCATCATCTGGCAGAAGATCAAAGACACCCTGATCCACCCTTATCTCGATCTGAACATCGAGTACTACGACCTCGGCATTGAGCACCGCGACGAGACCAACGACCAGGTCACGATCGACGCGGCCCACGCGATCCAGAAGCACGGCGTCGGAGTGAAGTGCGCAACGATCACCCCCGACGAGGCGCGTGTCGAAGAATTCGGCCTTAAGCAGATGTGGAAGAGCCCGAACGGCACGATCCGCAACATTCTGGGCGGCGTCATCTTCCGCGAGCCGATCATCATCTCGAACATTCCGCGCCTCGTGCCCGGCTGGAACAAGCCGATCATCATCGGTCGTCACGCCTTCGGCGACCAGTACAAGGCCACCGACTTCGTGTTCAAGGGGGCTGGCAAGCTCACCGTGCAGTTCACGCCCGCCGACGGCTCCGAACCGCAGAAGTTCGATGTCTACGACGCCCCCGACGACGGCATCGCGCAGGTTCAGTACAACCAGGATGCCTCGATCCGCGACTTCGCTCGGGCGAGCCTGAACTATGGCCTCAGCCGCAACTACCCGGTGTACCTCTCGACCAAGAACACCATCCTCAAGGCCTACGACGGCCGCTTCAAAGACATCTTCCAGGAGATCTTCGACGCCGAATTCAAGGTGCAGTTTGACGCCGCCGGCCTCACCTATGAGCACCGTCTCATCGACGACATGGTCGCCTCCGCGATGAAGTGGGAGGGCGGTTACGTCTGGGCGTGCAAGAACTACGACGGCGACGTGCAGTCCGACACCGTCGCTCAGGGTTTCGGCTCGCTCGGCCTGATGACCAGCGTGCTCTCCACCCCCGACGGCAAGGTCGTCGAGGCGGAGGCCGCCCACGGCACCGTCACGCGCCATTACCGCATGCACCAGCAGGGCAAGCCCACCTCGACCAACCCGATCGCGTCGATCTACGCGTGGACCAGGGGCCTCGCCCACCGCGGCCTGCTCGACGGAAACCAGGATCTCATCGACTTCTCGCTCACTCTCGAGGATGTCGTGATCACCTCGGTCGAGGCCGGCCACATGACGAAAGACCTCGCGGCTCTCGTCGGGCCGGACCAGAAGTGGGAGACCACAGAGGAGTTCCTCGACACCCTCGATAAGAATCTCGCGACGCGCCTGGCCTAGTATCCGGAGAAGTAGTCGGTAGTAACGCGGCGGGCGCCCTCGGACGCAAGCGCCGCGCGCAGGTCGCTGACCAGTGCGGGCGGGCCAGACAGGAACGTGCGGCGCGCTGCGAGGTCGGGGACTGCCGCAATGAGTCGCTCGGCCGTGACCCGACCGGGGCCGGCGTACTCCCAGCCCGCGGGCAGCGCGGCGGGGGATTGCGGCGCAAAGAGCACGACCCGGGCGCCAGACTTCTCGAGGAGATCTGAGTAGGGCAGTGGACCGGGCGCGCTGGTCGCGTAGACGAGGGTGACATCCCGTTTCTGGCCGAGAGAGAGGGCGGCTGCGAGTTGACTGGCAAACGGCGTGAGGCCGATACCCCCGGCGACCAGCAGCACCGGTTCGGTGAGGTCGTCGGGCAGGATGAAGTCGCCGCTGACACCGGTGGCGCGAACGATCGCCCCCGGCTCGAGTTCGAGTAGCGCCCGCTTGTAGCTGCTGGCGACCGTGGAAACGGCGGTCGCGATAGTCATCGGGGCGTCTATCCCCGGGGCCGACGAGATACTGAAGTGGCGCCGAGTGCCGCGCAGGTCTGCCCCGCGATGCGGGAGGGTGAGCTCCAGATATTGGCCGGGGGCGAACCGAACGGGACGGGTCGGCCGGAAAGCGAGTTCCCAGGTCGTCGGGCCCAGCGCCTTCTTGCCGAGGTAGGTCAGCCGGATGCCGCGGCGCTGGCCGAATGCGAACCCGATGAGGTTGCCGACCAGAAGCGCGAACAGGGGGCTGTTCGACAGGGCGCCGAGCGGCAGCGGAACGGTAAATAGCAACGCCACCACGGCCGCTTCGACGAGCTGCTGCCAGCGCCGCGGGGGCAGGGTCAGCGGCTCGCTGAACATGAAGCCGGCGAAGAAGATGATCGGCGACTGCAGTAACACCTGGCTCAGGGCAGGGCCGACCGCCTGCCCGTGCGCGAC
>JANXTJ010000091.1 GCA_025352485.1 Salinibacterium sp. | reverse complement strand
CTGGGGCGTGGGAAACAGCCACGGCGGCCGCAGCGAGGCTAGGGCTGGGTCGGCAGGCGCATAGGCGTAGGGCGAGATGCCGGCACCCTGCACGATTCCGTCCCAGGCGTAGCGGGCCGAGTCGGTGCTCGTGTTCGGCGGGCCGGTGATGGCGGCACCCCCGATCGCGATAGAGCCGGCAACGACTAGCACGCATGCCGCGCGCACGCTTCGCACTCCGCGAAGGGCAATGAACGAGAGGGCGAAGAGCACCCACAGACCGATGGTGAACCACACGAGTGGCTCGACGTGGCCGGTTTCCTGATCGTAGAACGGAAGCGCGGTCACCGACAGGGCGGTGCCGGCAACCGAGGCGGCGGCCAGCACCGCGGTGATAAGTATCCGCACGCTAGCCATCCTGCCGTACGGAATCCCGTGGCCGACAATCGCTTTACGGGTTCGCTCCGAACACGCAATTACGAGAGAATTGTGGGCAAAACGAAAGGGCGCGTTGATGCTTCTCCCTTGGCGACTGCAGCGCCTACTCCACCAGTTCAGGCACGCTCTCGCGGCTCCGTCGAGAAATCCGCGAACCGCTGTCGTGCTCGGTCGCCTGCTTGCCAGCGCTTTCCTGCTGTGTTTCGCGACCGGCCTCTACAGCCATTTCATTCAGGATCCACTGCCGTGGATGGTCTTCCCGACCCGGCCGAGTTGGCTGTACCAGATCACTCAGGGCATTCACATCACGTCGGGAATTCTGTGCTTTCCGCTCATCTTCGCCAAGCTGTACGCGGTCTTTCCCGAGCTGTTCCAGACCCCGCCGATCCGGTCATTTGCGCACTTCCTTGAGCGAGCATCAATCGCGCTCTTCGTCGCCTCGTCACTGGTCGAGATCACCATCGGTCTGCTGAACACCTACCAGTTCTATTCGCTCTTTCCCTTTCCTTTCCGGCAGACGCACTACGCGCTCTCCTTCGTGGTAATCGGCTCTCTGGCCATTCACATCGCGGTCAAGCTGTCGACCATCACGAAATATTGGCGCAAGAGTGACGCTATCGACGCGACTGGCAACGTGGTCGTGCACGAGCAAGACGCGGATGCCAACCTCGATCAGCCCGACGAGCTTCGCCGTCGCACCGGGCAGCACCAAGACGCGGGGATCACCGGGCGGCTGTTCGCGTGGATCGACGCCACGCCGGCCCCGCTGCCGCCGCAGGCTAAGGCCCGCACGAGCCGGCGAGGGTTCTTTGCGACGGTGGCGATTGCGGCCGCCGGACTCGGCATCCTTACGGCTGGCCAGTCGTTTCGAGTACTCGACATCACGAATGTTTTCGGTGCTCGCAAGAACGGCACCGGCCCGCAGGGGCTGCCTGTGAACCGCACGGCGAATGACGCCAAGGTGCTCGAGAGCGCCATGTCGAAAGACTGGCGCCTCACCGTGAGCAACGGCACCGCCAGCAAGGTTTATGACTACCCGGCGCTGCAGGCGATGCCCCAGTACGAGGTCGTGTTGCCGATCGCCTGCGTGGAGGGCTGGAGTCAGTACGCCCGCTGGAAGGGCCCACGACTCAGCGATCTCGTCGATAGCGTGGGCGCTCCGGCCGGTGCGAGCGTGAAGATCAGCAGCCTCGAGAAGGGCAGCAGTTATGCCGTCACGATGATGCAACCCGAATTCGTTCGGGATGACCTCACCCTCGTCGCCCTCGAGCTCGACGGCGCCGTGCTCGACATCGATCACGGCTACCCGGCGCGGATGATTGCACCCGCCCGGCCCGGGGTCTTGCAGACCAAATGGCTCAGCACGCTGGAGGTGCTCTCATGACGACGGCTAAGACAACCGGGGTCACCCCGATGACCGCGGTGCGCCGTTGGCAGATCGGGCTCATCGTCGGCGGCATCGCCGTGCTCGGCATCGGCGGCATCACGATGCTCAACGATGTCGCGCCGGAGAACTACCTCGGCATCCTCATCTGGTTCGCCGGTGCGCTGATTCTGCACGACGGAATTGCGGCGATGGCCGTGTTCGGGGCCAGCGTCGTTTTGCGAAAAGCCGGCAGGCGCATCCCGTTCGCGGTGCTGGCCATCCTGCAGGGCGCACTGGTCATCGCTGCAATCTTCACGGCGATTGTGGTGCCGGCGGTCATCAAGCAGTCGATTGGCACCGCGAACCCGACGATTCTTCCGCTGAACTATGGGCTCAATCTTGTGCTGTTTTACGCGGCGCTCGCCGTGCTCACGGCCCTGACGAT
>JANXTJ010000049.1 GCA_025352485.1 Salinibacterium sp. | reverse complement strand
CTCGGCCGCGACATCCTCGGTTCGCACGCGCATGGACCCATTGTCCCGCTGAAAGATTGCCTGAAGTTAACCCGCGCAGACTCGGCTCATGGGTCGGGCCCCCGGGTGAAGCGGGTAGGCTTTCGGTTAGCCAAAGTGTCTTGACGTCGAGTTAGTTCGGCGGGCGACCACGGCCTTCAAGCTAGTACCTACGCGCGATTGCGAGTGTTACGTTGATCTTTTCGAGTACCAGGCTCGGGACCTTTTCGAATCATATTCAGTGCCGGTACTTGCCGGCATCGTCGCGGATACCCCGGCTGAAGCGAAAGCGGCAGCCGAGAAAATCGGCGGTACCGTCGTCGTCAAAGCGCAGGTCAAGGCCGGGGGTCGCGGCAAGGCCGGCGGCGTCAAGGTCGTGCACAACGGCGATGACGCAGCGACCGCGGCAGAGGCAATCCTGAAGCTCACCATCAAGGGGCTGCCGGTCAGGCGGGTCATGGTTGCCGCAGGGGCGAAGATCGCCAAAGAGTATTACTTCTCGATTCTGCTCGATCGGGCCAACCGCTCCTACCTCTCGCTGTGCAGCGTCGAGGGCGGCATGGAGATTGAAGAACTGGCTGTAGAGCGCCCCGATGCGCTGGCCAAGATCGAGGTCGACCCGCTGAGCGGCATCGACCTCGCCACGGCAACCAAGATAGCGCTCGCCGGTGGTTTCGACGCCGAGATTGCCGACAAGGTGGCCCCCGTCATCGTGAAGCTCTACGAGGTCTACGTGGGGGAGGATGCCACGCTCGTCGAGGTGAACCCGCTGGTACTCACCGAGGATGGCCTGATCTTGGCCCTCGACGGCAAAGTCACGCTCGACGAGAACGCGGCCTTCCGTCACCCGAACCACGCGGCACTCGAAGACAAAGATGCCGCAGACCCGCTGGAGGCCAAGGCCAAGGCGCACGACCTCAACTACGTGAAGCTCGACGGCTCCGTCGGCATCATCGGCAATGGGGCGGGGCTCGTCATGTCGACCCTCGACGTCGTGAGCTACGCCGGCGAGAAGCATGGCGGAGTGCGGCCGGCCAACTTCCTCGACATCGGTGGCGGAGCATCCGCCGAGGTCATGGCCGCGGGGCTTGACGTGATTCTGGGTGACCCGCAGGTCAAGAGCGTGTTCGTCAACGTCTTCGGCGGAATCACCGCCTGCGATGCCGTCGCTAACGGAATCGTCAAGGCGCTCGAGATGCTCGGGGCAAGCGCGACCAAGCCACTGGTCGTGCGTCTGGACGGCAACAAGGTCGACGAGGGCCGCGCGATTCTGCGCGCAGCCAACAACCCGCTCGTCACGCTGGCGGACACCATGGACGAGGGCGCCGACAAGGCTGCCGAACTGGCTTCGAAGTAAGTAAGGGCTGCAGAAAATGTCGATCTTCCTCAATAAAAACAACAAGGTCATCGTTCAGGGCATCACCGGCGGCGAGGGCACCAAACACACCGCCCTCATGTTGAAAGCCGGAACCCGGATCGTGGGCGGCGTCAATGCCCGCAAAGCGGGAACCACGGTCGAGCATGATGGCGGAGTGATCCTGCCCGTCTTCGGCACCGTCGCCGAGGCGATGGAGCAGACCGGTGCAGACACCTCGATCGTCTTCGTGCCGCCCGCTTTCGCGAAGGATGCTGTGGTCGAAGCTATCGAGGCCGGGATCCCGCTGGTCGTCGTGATCACGGAGGGCATCCCGATTCAGGATTCCGCCGATTTCTGGGCGCTCGCCAAGTCCAAGGGCAACAAGACCCAGATCATCGGGCCGAACTGCCCCGGCATCATCACGCCGGGCGAATCCCTGGTCGGCATCACCCCGGCCACCATCACCGGCAAGGGCCCCATCGGTCTCGTCTCCAAGTCGGGCACGCTGACGTACCAGATGATGTACGAACTGCGCGACCTGGGCTTTTCCACGGCCATCGGCATCGGCGGCGACCCCATCATCGGCACCACCACCAAGCAGGCGGTGGAATTGCTGATGAACGACCCCGAAACCGAAGGCATCGTGATGATTGGCGAAATCGGCGGCGGCATGGAAGCCGAAGCCGCCCGCTGGATTCAGGCAACCGGCAATAAAAAGCCCGTCGTGGGCTTCATTGCCGGCCAAACTGCCCCGCCCGGCCGCCGCATGGGCCACGCCGGCGCCATCGTGGGCGGCGCCGACGACACGGCCGCCGCCAAAATGGCCATCATGCGCGCGTGCGGCATCCACGTCGTGGATTCGCCCGCCGAGATTGGCGATACCATGCTGCGCGTGCTGGGCACGAAGTAATTCTGACCCTGAC
>JANXTJ010000046.1 GCA_025352485.1 Salinibacterium sp. | reverse complement strand
CCAGCCGGCCGCTGGAGTCGGCATCGATCGCCCCGACGAGCTGCCCGATGAGGTCGACGTGCTCATTGTCGGCACCGGCCCCGCCGGCATGATCGCCGCAGCCCAGCTCTCCGCGTTCCCTGGTATCACCACGCGCATCGTCGACCGGCGCGCCGGGCGGCTGTCGATCGGACAGGCCGATGGAATCCAGGCTCGCAGCGTCGAGACGTACCAGGCCTTCGGCTTCGCCGGACGCATCACCGCGGAGGCCTACCACATCAGTGAGATGGTGTTCTGGAAGCCCGACCCGGACGACCCCTCCCGGATCGTGCGCGGCGCGCGCCCCCTCGACGACGAGAACGGCGTGAGCGAGTTTCCGCACCTGATCGTCAACCAGGAGGTCGACGAACTCGTACCCGTAGTCGGGTCGTGACCGGGTGGGCGAGTTGGCCATCACCTCGGCGAAGTAGTCAAGCACCCGCGCCTGGTTGACGATCAGGTGCGGAAACTCGCTCACGCCGTTCTCGTCGTCGAGGGGGCGCGCGCCGCGCACGATCCGGAAGGGGTCGTCCGGGTCGGGCTTCCAGAACACCATCTCACTGATGTGGTAGGCCTCCGCGGTGATGTGTCCGGCGAAGCCGAAGGCCTGGAACGTCTCGACGCTGCGAGCCTGGATTCCATCGGCCTGTCCGATCGACAGCCGCCCGGCGCGCCGGTCGACGATGCGCGTGGTGATACCAGGAAACGCGGAGAGCTGGGCGGCGGCGATCATGCCGGCGGGGCCGGTGCCGACAATGAGCACGTCGACCTCATCGGGCAGCTCGTCGGGGCGATCGATGCCGACTCCAGCGGCCGGCTGGATGCGCGGATCGCCGGATACGTAGCCGTGGTGGTGAAACTGCAACTGGACTCCTCGTGCTGGCCCTGTGACATCATCGTCGGTGCTTGCCCGCCGCACATTCATCGTATACGATTTCGGATATCACACAAGGGAGGGGGAGCTCATGAACACGGATCAGCGCTTCGCCGCACTCCCCGACCGCCCCGGCATGGTCATCGCCGTTCACCTCTCCTACGCCTCGCGTGCCGAACAGCGCGGGCGCCGCCCGGCGTTTCCGTCCTACTTTGTCAAACCGTCAAGTTCGGTCGCCGCCAGCGGCGGGACCATTGAGCGGCCCCTAGGAACCGAGCTGCTCGCCTTCGAGGGTGAGATTGCGCTCGTCATCGGCACGACGGCCCACCGGATCGCTGTCGACGAGGCCTGGTCGCACGTCGCGTACGTCACCGCATCGAACGACTTCGGGCTCTACGACCTGCGCGCCAATGACTCTGGCTCGAACCTGCGCTCCAAGGGCGGTGCGGGGTTCACCCCGATCGGGCCCGATCTCATCCCGGCCGCGGGCCTGAATCCGTCGGCGATCCGCCTGCGCACGTGGGTCAACGATCACCTTGTGCAGGACGACAGCAGCGCTGGGCTGATCTTTCCGCTCGCACAAATCGTGGCTGACCTGGCCCAGCACCTCACCCTTGAGCCCGGCGACGTCATCCTGACCGGCACTCCCGCGGGATCGTCCGTCGTCGTGCCCGGCGATGTTGTCACCGTCGAGGTCGACGCGCCAGACGCGATCGGCGCTCCGACCTCGGGCCGACTGGTCACCACCGTCAGGCAGGGCGACATCCCGTTCGATCCGAACCTTGGATCACTGCCCGCCGTCGACGACCGTCAGCGCAGCGAGGCGTGGGGTTCTCGACAGGCCGCGGGTCTCCCCGCCGAGCGTCTGGGTCTCGATGCCGACCTGCGCGCGCTGCTCACCGATATCCCGGTGGCAGCGCTGTCTGGTCAGTTGCGCAAGCTCGGCCTGAACAATGTGACCATCGACGGGGTCAGGCCCGCACGACCCGGCTCAAAGCTCGTCGGCGTCGCCACCACCCTGCGCTTCGTGCCGTTGCGCGAGGATCTGTTCGCCTCGCACGGTAGCGGCCAGAATGCCCAGAAGCAGGCCTTCGACCAGGTCGCGGAGGGCGAGGTCATCGTCATCGAAGCCCGCGGCGAGACCGGCTCTGGCACTTTCGGCGACATCCTCGCCCTGCGCGCCCTCGCCCGCGGCGCCGCCGGCATCGTCACCGACGGCGGCGTGCGCGACATCGACGCGGTCGCCGCGATCGATCTGCCGGTCTTCTGCGGTGGTGGGCATCCGGCCGTGCTCGGCCGCAAACACGTGCCGTGGGATGTCGATGTCACGATCGCCTGCGGTGGCACCACCGTGCAACCCGGCGACATCATCGTCGGCGATGCTGACGGCGTAATAGTTCTGCCGGCGGCGCTGGCGCAGCAGGTCGCCGACGCGGCGCGAACCCAGGAAGACGAAGATGCCTGGGTCGCCGATCGGGTCGCCGCCGGCCACCCGCTCGATGGCCTGTTCCCGATGAACGCGACCTGGCGCGAGACCTACGAGCGGGAGCGAGCCACACGATGACCGACACTCGCACCGACCTCAGCAAGTCACAGAACGCGTACCTCTGGCTGAAGGAACGCATCGCGTCACAGGAGTTCACGCCCGGGTACCGCCTGGTGCTGGGCTCCATCGCCGGCGAGCTCGACATGAGCGTGGTGCCGGTGCGCGAGGCGATCCGCCAGCTCGAAGCCGAGGGGCTGGTCACCTTCGAACGCAACGTCGGCGCGCGCGTCTCGATGGTCGACGACACGCAGTACCGCCACAGCATGCAGGCGCTCAGCATCCTCGAGGGGGCAGCAACCGCGCTAGCCGCCCGACAGCTCACGACCGACGACATCGCGATCGCTCGAGCCATCAACGGGCACATGATCGAAACGCTCGATCATTTCGACCCCAGGGCATTCACCACTCTGAACCGCGAATTCCACGCGGTGCTGTTCGCCAAGACCGCCAACCCGCGCCTGCTTGAGCTGGTCGAGTCGGAGTGGGGGCGCCTCGGCAACCTGCGTGACTCGACGTTCAGCTTCGTGCCCGGAAGAGCGCAGGAATCGGTGCGCGAGCACGAAGGAATCCTCTCGCTCATCGAGACCGGAGCCTCGCTCGGCGATATCGAGGCGGCCGCGCGCCGCCACCGCTCGGCGACCCTCGATGCCTACCTGACCCACGAGCATCCGGGTGAGTCCCTCGGTTTGCTGACCCTCTAACCCCTCTGACTTACCTCACCCCGCTACCGACTCGGAGACGCAGCCATGACCGACACGCGAATGAATGCGGCGATCGCGGCGCCGCACGTCCCTGCGGGGCTGCCGACCAGCATCCAGCACTACATCGACGGGCAGTTCGTCGACTCGGCCGACGGCGACACATTTGACGTGCTGAATCCGGTGACCAACAAGATGTACCTGACCGCCGCCGCGGGCAAGAAGGCCGACATCGATCTGGCCGTGGCATCCGCTCGCCGAGCGTTCATCGATGGTCCATGGCCCGGGATGCTGCCGCGCGAGCGGTCCCGCATCCTGCACCGCATCGCCGACATCGTCGAATCGCGCGATGCCCGCGTCGCCGAACTGGAATCGTTCGACACCGGGCTTCCGATCACTCAGGCCCTTGGGCAGGCCCGTCGGGCGGCCGAGAACTTCCGCTTCTTCGCCGACCTGATCGTGGCTCAGACTGACGACAGTTACAAGGTGCCCGGCCGCCAGATCAACTACGTCAATCGCAAGCCGATCGGCGTCGCTGGCCTCATCACGCCGTGGAATACGCCCTTCATGCTCGAGTCGTGGAAACTGGGTCCGGCGCTCGCCACCGGCAACACGGTGGTGCTGAAACCGGCCGAGTTCACGCCACTCTCCGCGTCGCTCTGGGCCGGCATCTTCGAGGAGGCCGGCATGCCGCCCGGCGTCTTCAACCTCGTGAACGGTCTCGGCGAGGAGGCCGGTGACGCGCTGGTAAAG
>JANXTJ010000318.1 GCA_025352485.1 Salinibacterium sp. | reverse complement strand
GCGGCCTCGCGCAGACGCTCCGGGTTGTCATGCGAGAGCCGTCTGACGCGGGCGGTGTGCATGCGCACGTTGGCGAGAGCTGCCACCAGGAAGGGATTCGCTGTGGCCGTGTCGATGGCGGCATCCAGTCGGGCGATCAGGGCGTAGTAGCGACGGCGGGCGGGATCGGGATCGTCGAGCAGCTCGGCCGCGTCGCGGAACTCGGCCTGCAGTTGCGTAAAGACCTGCCGGTCGCGGCGGCGGGCGGCCAGTCGGGCGGCCTGCTCCTCGAGGGCCTGACGCACCTCGAAGAGCTCGGTGATGTTGTCGATCGAGATGTCGGTGACGACCACGCCCCGACCGGAGTGCGTGGCGACCAGCCCTTCGCCGGCGAGGCGGCCGAGGGCTTCCCGCAGCGGCGTGCGCGAGACGCCGAGCCGAGTGGACTGCTCGACCTCGGCGAGCAGAGTGCCCGCCACCAGGGTGCCGTCGAGGATCTCTTCGCGCACCTGGAGATAGGCTTTTTCGCTCGCGCGCACCCGACCTCCTCGTGTATACACTGGCGGCGATCTGGGACGGGATACCCGCCGTGTAGCTGCCAGTGTATACACAGAGCGGTTGCACGCGCATCCCTCTCGGGCAGATCGACCCCGCAACTTCGCGAACGGAGCGCTCGCGGCCGTAGGCTAAAGGGCTGATGTCCGTCACCCCGAGCCCCGCCGATCCGGGCACACCCCTGCCCGCAATCCACTACCCGCCCGACCTTCCGGTCAGCCAGCGGCGCGACGACATTTCGGCCGCCATCCGCGACAATCAGGTGGTCATCGTGGCGGGGGCGACCGGGTCGGGCAAGACCACCCAACTGCCAAAAATGCTGCTCGAACTCGGCTACGTCTCGATCGGCCACACCCAGCCCCGCCGCATCGCCGCCCGCACCATCGCCGAGCGCATCTCGGAAGAGTTGGGCCAAGAGGTCGGCCAGCTGGTCGGCTATCAGGTGCGCTTCACCGACCGGGTCGGGCCCGGCACGAAGATCAAGCTGATGACCGACGGCATCCTGCTGAACGAAATCCACCGCGACCGGCAGCTCAAAAAGTACGACGCCATCATCATCGACGAGGCCCACGAGCGCAGTCTCACCGTCGACTTCCTGCTCGGCTACCTGAAACAGTTGCTGCCGCGCCGCCCCGATCTCAAGGTGATCATCACCTCGGCGACGATCGACCCGGAAAGCTTCTCGCGGCATTTCTCCGACGAGCAGGGTGTCGGCGCCCCCATCATCGAGGTGTCCGGCCGCACCTATCCGGTCGAAATCCGCTACCGGCCGCTGGTTGCCGAGGTCGCCGCGCCGGCCACCGTCGCTCCGTCCTCGGGTGCCGCCGATTCTCGCGCGGCCGATTCCGACGCCACCGCCGATTCCCGTGCACCCGATTTCCCCGGCGCCGGGGCCGACCGCGATCCTATTCAGGGCATCAACGACGCGCTCGACGAGCTCGCCCTCGAATCCTCGGGGGACGTGCTGGTCTTCCTGTCCGGCGAGAACGAGATTCGGGATGCCGAAGACGCCATCACGGGGCGCAATCTCCCCCACACCGAGGTCTTGCCCCTCTACGGTCGGCTCAGCGCGGCCGACCAGCACCGGGTCTTTCAGCCCTCCGCGACGGCCGGCACGCGCCGCCGGATCGTGTTGGCCACCAATGTTGCCGAGACCTCGCTCACGGTGCCCGGCATCCGCTACGTCATCGACGCCGGCACGGCGCGCATCTCCCGCTACAGCGTGCGCTCGAAGATTCAGCGGCTGCCGATCGAGGCCATCTCGCAGGCATCCGCCAACCAGCGCAGTGGCCGATCCGGTCGCACCAGCGACGGCATCGCGATCCGGCTGTACTCAGAAGAGGATTTCGCCAAGCGGCCCGAGTTCACCGAACCGGAGATTCTGCGCACCAACCTGGCCGCGGTCATCCTGCAGATGATCTCGCTCGGGCTCGGCGACATCGCCAACTTTCCGTTTCTGCAGCCGCCGGATTCGCGCGGCATCAAGGATGGCCTCGACCTGCTGCGCGAACTGAACGCCGTCACGAAAGACTCCAGCACGGGTGCCGACATCATCACGCGGGTCGGCTCGCAGCTGGCCCAGCTGCCGATCGATCCGCGCCTCGGGCGCAT
>JANXTJ010000312.1 GCA_025352485.1 Salinibacterium sp. | reverse complement strand
GGTCGTAGCCCGCCTCATGGATGCGCTGCGCCAGTTGGTCCGGCGTGAGCTTGCCGCCCAGCGAGGCCGTGATCGGGTCACCGATCGTGCGCATGAGCAGAAAAACCATCGTGACGAGGATGAAGATCGTCGGGATGATGAGCAGAAAGCGCACGACGATATAGCGCACGAGGGGATTGCTCGCTGGCCGTGAACGCCGAGTCGTGGGGGGCGCTGGCTCGACTGTGAACGGTGCGGTCGTGGTCATGATTGCCAATCCAGAGAGCGGGAGAAACGAAAGGGGGCGGCCCGCATCATGCGGGTCGCCCCCGATCGCGCACTAGAGAAGACTCTAGCCGTGACCGTATTTTGTTACTGCATTAGCCCTTTTTGAGCGTCGCGAAACGGAACTTGAACGAACCGTCGAGCGTAGTGCCGGTGACGGTCTTACCCGTCACCGCGATCTGAGCACCCTGCAGCAGCGGGATCGTCGGGAGGTCAGCCGCAACGAGCGACTGAATTTTCTCGATGTCACTCTTGCGGGCGGCCGCGTCGTTTTCGACCGCCTGCGCGCCGATGAGGGCGGTAACGGTGGGGTTGTCGTAGTGGTTCACCAGGAAGCTGGACGGCGTGAAGAACGGAGCCAGGTAGTTATCGGCATCCGCGTAGTCAGGGAACCAGCCCATCTGGAAGACGGGGTACACGTTGGCAACTCGGTCTTTCGAGTACTGCACCCACTCCGTCGATTGCAGGTTGACCTTGAAGAGGCCGCCGTCCTCGAGCTGGCTCTTCACCAGGGCGTACTCGTCGCCGGACGACTGGCCGTAGTGATCCGGGTTGTACTGCAGGTTCAGCGCGACCGGGCCGGTAATGCCGGCGTCGGTGAGCACCTTCTTCGCGGCAGCGGCATCGGGAGCACCCACCTTACCGTAGGCATCCTTCAGGGCTTCCGTGGCGCCCACGAAGCCGGCCGGAACGTAGGAGTACAGCGGCAGGTAGGTGCCCTTGTAGACCTGCGCGGCGATGGCCTGACGGTCGACCAGGTTGGCCACGGCCTTGCGCACGGCCAGGGCCTTGGCCGGGTTGGCCTCTGCGGTCGTCGCGCCGTAGGGCTGCGTGTTGAAGTTGAACGTCATGTAGCGGATCTCTCCACCGGGACCGTCGGTGACGGTGACCTTGTTGTTCTTCTTCAGGTCGGCAACGTCGGTGGCCGAGAGGCTGCGGTAGGCGCCATCAATGTTGCCCTCCTGCACATCAAGCTTCAGGTTCGACGAATCGGTGTAGTACTTCAGGTTGATCTTCTGGGTCTTCGCTGCACCGAGCGCACCTGCGTAGTCCTTGTTCGCGGTCAACGAGACGAGGTTGTTGAAGTCGTAGCTCGTGATGACGTACTGGCCATTGAAGGCGTTGGCCTTGACGATGGCCTCATCCGGGGTCACGGCGTCAGGCGAGAATGTCTGCTTGTCCACGATGATTCCGGCCTGGCTGGTCAGAATTTGGGGGAAGATCTGGTCGTTAGGCGCCTTGAGATGGAAGACGACCGTGGTGTCATCCACGGCATCCGTGCTCGCCAGGTTGTAGAGCAGCACCGACGGGCCGTTCTGGTCAGCAATCTTGAGCTGGCGGTCGAAGCTGAACTTCACATCTGCGGCGGTGAGGGGATGCCCGTTGGCCCACTTCAGACCCGGCTTGAGCTTGACCGTGTAGTCGGTAGCCGAGGTAAACGAGGAGGATGCGGCGAGGTCGGGAACGACGTTAGCGGAACCGGGGACGGAGTTCAGCAGCAGTGCGAAGACTTGCGTTTGTACCGTCAACGAACCGTTGTCATACGAACCAGCGGGGTCGAGCGCCGTCACCTTGTCGGTCGTGCCGATCACGAGCGAGCTAGCTTGCGAGCCCGACCCGCCGCCCGCTGCGCAACCGGCGAGTGCCAGTGCGACGACCGCGGTCCCGGCAAGAACGCCGAGCAGGCGCTTGTTTTTGGATGCGGATGTCATATCCGTCTACCTCTTCCTTTTTGTGGAACAGAACGTTCCTTTTTGTGGAACGGCATGCGGCGGCACGCTTCTGCGCCCCGTGCATTGCTGTGGAACCAGTCCTAACACAGAACACGAGGCGGGCGGGCGTGGCGGCGGTCCGCACGACGGATGTTTATCGGAAAGCAACCAAACGCCGGATTTTGGGGGACATTTCAGGCGTCCCGAAGGGCCCTGCGCTCGGTTTCCACACGCACCAAGTCGCGCTGAACCTGCCCGTATTTCTCCGGTTCCGACGCCGCATCCAGTCGTTGCAGCGCCCCCAGAAAATCGCGCTTCTGGCGAAGCAAATCGCGGTCAACAATGTCAGCCGTGACGCTCTTGCAGTACGCCGCGATGCGATCCTCCCGCTCAGGGATCGGGGCGACACCGAGCTGCTTCACCAGCGTCGAAAAACTCGGCGGAACCTCGTCGGCGACCAGCGACAGCCAGGCCGGCTGGTTCCAGCGCTCGATGCTCGAGGCGATGGCATCCCGAACCACCGCGAGAGTGTTGTCGACGAAAGCCACCTGTGCCACGCGACGGATCATGTCGACACCAATATCGGCCGGATGCTGCAGCACCGCCATCAGGGCGTCGCGCTCCAACCGGGTGGCCGGGTCGGTCGGCAGCGTCGTCAGGTTGGGCTCACCGGTGCGCCTCGCGGATTCCGGCTCGGCCTCGCGGTCGTGACCGGTTTCGGTCTGATTTTGCGGCCGACGTTCGGGCTCTACGGCCCGCGGCGCCACATTCTTGGCGGTCTGCACGGCACGCTGCACCTCGCTAGGATCCATGCCGAGCCAGCCGGCCAGGTTACGCACATAGCCGATACTGAGCGCCTGATCGCGGATGCCCGCCACCACCGGTGCCGCCGCGCGCAGGGCCGCCACCCGGCCCTCCACCGTCTCCAGGTCGTGCTCGGCGAGCCGCCGGCGCACCATGAACTCGAACATCGGCTTGCGGGTCTTGATGAGCCTGCGCACCGCGTCATCGCCGCGGTTGAGCCGCAGATCACAGGGGTCAAGCCCGTCCGGCGCGACGGCGACGAACGTCTGGGCGGCGAAACGCTGTTCCTCGGCAAAGGCGCGGCTGGCCGCCTTCTGGCCCGCCTCATCCGGATCGAAAGTAAAAATGACCTCGCCGGTGCCGGTCGTGTCCGCGTTATCGACGTCACCGATCACCCGGCGAACGATCTTGATGTGATCGACCCCGAACGAGGTGCCACAGGTGGCGACCGCCGTCGTGACGCCGGCGAGATGACAGGCCATCACGTCGGTGTAGCCCTCCACCACCACCACCTGTCGGCCACGGGCGATGTCTCGCTTGGCGAGGTCGAGCCCATAGAGCACCTGGCTCTTGTGATAGACCGGGGTCTCTGGCGTGTTCAGGTACTTCGGGCCATTGTCATCGTCCAGAAGTTTGCGGGCTCCGAAGCCGAGCGTCGAGCCCGTCACATCTCGAATCGGCCAGACCAGTCGACCCCGGAAACGGTCATAAACATCCCCGCGTTCGCCCTTGCCGAGCAGCCCAGCGATGATCAGCTCGTCCTCGCTGTAGCCCAAACCCTTGAGGTGTTTGGTCAGGAGCCCGCCGCGCGGCGCGAAACCAATCCCGAAGCGCTCGGCGGCCGACTGATCGAAGCCACGTTGGCCCAAAAATGCGCGGCCCGGCTCGGCATCCGGGGTCGCCAGTTGCGCGATGAAGAATTCCTCGGCGCTCTTGTTGGCGGCAAGAATACGCGCCCGATTGCCGTGGTCGGGGGCCGCCCCACCGTCCTCGTAGTGCAGCTCGTAGCCGAGGCGACCCGCCATCCGCTCGACGGCTTCCGAGAAGCTGACGTGGTCCATCTTTTGTAAGAACGTAAAGACGTCGCCGCCCTCGCCACAGCCGAAGCAGTGGTAAAAACCGACGACAGGGCGCACATGAAAACTCGGGGACCGCTCCTCGTGGAAGGGACACAACCCCTTCATGGAACCGACCCCTGCGCTCTTGAGCGAGACGTAGTCCCCCACAATGTCGGCAAGGTTTGTGCGCGCTCTGACCTCGTCGATATCGCTTCGTCGAATCAGGCCTGCCACAGCAGTAATTCTACGGTCGCCAGGGATTCATCGGGGGGCTCCCGGTTCGGCCGCCCTCAGTCAGCCGAGCAGCCGCTCGTGCCACTGCATCGCGGACTGGTCGGTGAGCGAAGCCACCTGATCGACGACCGCGCGCTTACGCTGGGCATCGTTCGCCGCGGCATCCCAGTCGCCGCGGAAGCCCACATCGAGGTTCTGCGGGCCCGCGCTCAACAACACTTCGGCAAGTTCGCTGAGGATGTCGCGCTGCTGCCGGTAAATCGGACGGCGCGCGTTCGTCGACATCACGAACGCCGCCACTATGCCCTTCAGCACGGCAATCTCCGCCTGGATGTCCCGCGGAACAACAACATCGGCACCGAACCTGGCCAGTGCCGCCCGCGGAAATGCCTCCCTGGTGGCGTGCGTGGCGGCTCCGGCGAACCGGCCGATCAGCTGGCTGGTGAGGTTCTTGAGCCGGCCGTGCGCCTGCCGGCTGCCATCCCATTGCTCGAGCCAGTCCGGCAGCGAGTCTAGCCGGTCGAAAGCGGCGATCAGTTCGTCGTGCGGAAATTCGCCGCCGATCCACGTGAACATCGAGTCGACGAGCGCGTCGTGGTCGACCCGCGCGCCCAGGGTCGTGACGTCGACGTAGCCGTTGACCACGGCATCCTCGAAGTCATGTACGGAGTAGCCGATGTCGTCAGACAGATCCATGACCTGGGCTTCGACGCAGCGTTGGTGAACCGGAGCCCCCGCGCGCACCCATTCGAAAACTTCGATGTCGTCATCGTAAAAACCATATTTGCTGCGGCCGCTGGGGTCTTGCACGCCCTGCGAACTCGGCCACGGGTATTTGCAACTCGCGTCCAGCGATGCGCGGGTCAGGTTGAGGCCATAGCTCTTCCCGTTCGGCCCGAACACTTTCGGCTCGATGCGGGTCAGAAGGCGCAGGGTCTGCGCGTTTCCCTCAAAGCCACCGATATCGGCGGCCCAGTCGTTGAGCGCGCGCTCGCCATTGTGACCGAAAGGGGGATGCCCGAGGTCGTGAGCGAGGCACGCCGTGTCGACGACATCCGGGTCGAGCCCGAGGCTGG
>JANXTJ010000292.1 GCA_025352485.1 Salinibacterium sp. | reverse complement strand
CCGCCGCCGCCGCGAGAAACCAGGTCACCGCCCGCAGGCCACGCGGCCGCAGCGCCGGTCGGCTGCCGGTGCTGCGGGGAGGCTGGCGCGAATCGCGCAGGGTTCCCAGCGGCAGATAGCCGCTGTCATCCGTTGTCCCGCGTCGAATGCGCCGGCGCTGAGCCACCGATGGGCCCGCGGCCGACAGCCCGCGAACGTGTGTACGATCTTCGAGGTCTGCCACGGTAGAGAGGGCCCACTCATCGACGGCAACCTCGGCGGGTGTCTGCGGCACCCCGAGCTCGGTTTCGACGGCCTGCAACTCGTGAACGAGTTCGAGCACCGTCGCCGGCCGGTTTTTGGGGTTGCGCGACATGCCTCGAGCGAGCGCCCGCTCGAGGCTGTGCGGCATGTCGCCACGACCAATGGGTTGCGGGCGGGCCTTGTTGATGCGGGCGATCAGATCGCTCGACTTGTTCGACTCGCCGGGAACCTCGAACGGCGAGCGCCCGGCCAGCAGTGAATACACGGTTGCGGCGAAGGCCCAGACCTCCGACTCGATCGATCCGGCGGTCTCGTCCATGAGCACCTCGGGGGCTGACCACGGAATCGACATGCCGACGGCCTCGCGGTCACCCGATTCGCTCAGCGTCGCCGCGATGCCGAAGTCGGAGAGCACGGGATGTCCGTATGCGGTCAGCAAAATATTTGACGGTTTGATATCGCGATGCAGCACCCCGGCACGGTGGGCGGTCTCGATCGCGCTGCCGATCATGACGGCGATGCGCAGCACCTCGGCGACCGGCAGTCTTTCGGCACGGTAACGCTGGCTCAGCGCGGAAGAACACAACTCCATCACCAGATATGGCCGCCCGTCTGAGGACACGCTTGCCTGATAGACGGTCAGAATTGCGGGGTGGGCGCTGAGCTGCGCCATCAGATTGGCCTCATCCTGAAACATCTGCCGCACCTGGTCGTTGACCACCTCGCGCAGCATCACCTTGACGGCAACCTGGCGCCTTGGCATGTTTTGTTCGTACAAAAAGACATCAGCGAAACCGCCAGAACCCAGAATATGGATGTGGGAAAATCCGGGCAGCGTAGGAGGCTGCGACGGTAGTCGGCGCGCCACGAAGACCCCCTTCGAACTCAGTGCGTCTCTATTGTAGGCAGGAACGTTTGAGCCGTAACCGGGCACACCCAGAAGTGGGGGGGTGCCTCCGACCCCCAGATCGGGCAGAAATCGGCGAAACTGCTAGCGACTGAGTCTGCGATGTGCGGTGTCGTCGATTTCGGCGAGCTCAGGGGCCTCGAGCACGTCCACCACGATCGTCGTGATGTTGTCGCGTCCCCCCGCGGCGAGCGCAGCATCGATGAGCGCCCCGGCCGTCGCTTGCGGCGTCAGACCCGCTGCGAAGTGCATCCTGATCTTCTGGTCGCTCACTTCCTTCGTGAGACCGTCGGAGCAGACCAGAAAACGCAGCCCGACCCGCGCCCGAATCATCCAGAAATCGGGGATCGGCTGTGCGTTGAAGCCGACCGCCCTGGTGATGACGTTGGAGTCGGGATGATTCTCCGCCTCCGCGCGGGTCAGCGCCCCGGCCTCGACGAGCTCCTGGACGACGGAGTGGTCGACGGTCACCTGAGTGAGTTCGTTGCCCTCGAAGCAGTACACCCGACTGTCGCCGATGTTGAAGACGGCGAAATAGGGCTGGCCATCTTGAAGGGTCAGCGCAACCCCGGTCACCGTGGTGCCGACGCCGAGCACGCTATCGACGGCGATCTCGGTGATGTCGGTGGTTGCAGCTTCGAGGGCTCTCGTGACGCGGTCGGGGGTAAGAAAATCTTCCGTGATGATCTCGGCGAGGCGCCCGACCACCGCGGCGCTGGCGAGGTCGCCGGCCGTGTGCCCGCCCATCCCGTCGGCCACCGCGAAGAGCGGGGACTGGGCGACGTAGCTGTCCTCATTGGCCGCGCGCCGCCGCCCCACGTCGGTGGCGGCCGCCCATGCCACCCTGATGATTTCGGTGCGACCCGGAATCTCGATCTTAAAGTCTTGGTTTCCGCTACCGATCTCGGTCATCGGTTCACCTCCAGGCCGGCCAGGGCGGGTCGCTGCATGGGCAAAATCTGTAAGACGTTATCGTCGCCGATGTCAACCAGCGTGCCGGGAGAAACGACGACGGATTCGCCCTGTCTGAGCTTTCGGGGCGGGCTGCCCGGAATCAGCACGACGGAGCCGTTTGTGCTCTTGAGGTCGGTGACGATGACCGAGGATCCGAGCTGGCGCACCTCGATGTGGGTGGCCGAGACCTCTTTGAGCGGGGACTCAACCCGCAGCAGCCGGGGGGCAGCCCCACGCAAGATCCGCGGCGAACTCGGGCGGCGCCCCACGAAGCACGGCTGGTCGAGGGTGATCGGCTCCGTGCGGGAGCCCACCCGAAACTGGTAGAACTGCGCACGCGGCGATTCCTCGGTGGCAGGCAGACGTGCGGGGCGCTCCTCGGGCACCTCGGTGACGCGGGTGTCTTCGACATCGGGGCCGGCGGCCAGATGGCCGGACGGCAGACTCACGAGCTGCAGGCGCGGTGCGACGGCGACGGTGTCGTCC
>JANXTJ010000282.1 GCA_025352485.1 Salinibacterium sp. | reverse complement strand
ACTCAGGCCATCGATCGCGTGCACCGCATCGGCCAGGAGTTGCCGGTCACGGCCTGGCGAATCATTGCCGCGCACACGATCGACGCCCGGATCGCGGAGCTCATCGACAGCAAGGCGGGCCTTGCCGCGCGCGCTCTCGATGGCTCAGACGAAGAGGTGGCCGCCGAATCCAACATCCAGCTCGAGGCGTTGTCCAGCCTGCTGCGCGACGCACTGACCGACGCTCAGTGACGGTCGAGCTCAAGCTGGTCGGCCCCGCCGCGCATCCGCGCCTGAGTGCGCGCACCGATGTGGTCATTCGCAAGGGTCGCTTCGCCCTCGCCAACGACCTGCTTTCTCCGCGGGATGCCACTGCCGCCGACCTCGTCGCCATCCACGATGCTCTGGACGCCGCCGACATCGAGCACCTGCTGGTGCGCCGCGACGACGATCTCGCTGTGATCGCGGTGGACCGATCGGCCACCGCCGCCGTGGAGAAAGCCCTACTGGCTGCCTTTGCCCGCGAGCCGTTCTACGCGCGCTCCGGTAGCGACAAGGCGCTCTTGGTCGCCGACGGACTGCTCAGCACCTCGCACAAGCCGACGGTGCTGCGCCTGTATCGCCCGCGATTCTCGACCGCGGGTAACCTGCGCTACGGGGCGGCAACCGGGGTACGGCTGGAGTTTTGGGAGTTCGGGCCCGACGAGATCGTTGCCCCGGCCGAGAACGCGCTGATGCGCCACCGGCTGCCGCGCGCGGAGGCGATCGAGGCGACGGTGGATCTGCACGGGCGCACCTGGACGACCCTGGTGGGAATGTTCGACACGCTGGCCAGCGACGTGACGTTCGACATCGACATGGTGTTCTCCTGGGTCGACGGCACGTCGTCGGAGTTTCAGCGCGCCCGCGCCCAGCGCATGAAGACCTACGTGGTGGGCGACGGTGACGACTCCGACGCCAGATTCCGCCAGATCGATGAACTTAAGTACGCACTGCGCAGCGTGCGGCTGTTTGCGCCGTGGGTGCGGCGAATCTTCGTCGTGACCGACTCGCCCCGCCCTGCCTGGCTCGCCGAGCATCCCGCCGTGACGTTCGTGCGCAGCGAAGAGTTCTTCGACGACCCGAGCGTTCTGCCCACCCACAACTCGCACGCCGTTGAGAGCCAGTTGCACCACATTGACGGCCTCAGTGAGCACTTCATCTATTCCAACGACGACATGTTTTTCGGCCGTCCGGTGCGGCCGGAGATGTTCTTCTCTCCCGGAGGCATCACCAAGTTCATTGAGGCCACCACCCGCATCGGTCTGGGCGAGCCGAACCCGAGCCGCAGCGGCTTCGAAAATGCCGCACGGGTCAATCGCGGCCTGCTGTTCGAGCGCTTCGGGCGGGTCACCACTCGCCACCTGGAGCACGCGGCGACCCCGCTGCGGCGCAGTGTGCTGACCGAGCTCGAACGCGAATTTCCCGCCGAGTTCGCCCGCACGGCTGCCAGCGCATTCCGTTCGAGCTCAGACATTTCGGTCACCAACTCGCTGTATCACTACTACGGGCTGATGACCGGCCGTGCTGTCGTGCAGGAGCGGGCCAAGGTCAGGTACATCGAAACGACGCTCGCCTCGGCCGCCGCCGAGATGGATGCCCTGCTGCGCAACCGGGACTACGACTTCTTCTGCCTCAACGACGGCAGCCGCCCGGAGATCTCGGTGTCGCGCCGCACAAAGACCGTTCGGGAGTTTCTCGAAAACTACTTCGGCATCCCTGCACCGTGGGAGCTGACCGTCGCCGAGCCGGCATCGCAGCGGCGTGACGAGCCGGCCTGAGCGGTGGGCGGGCCAGAGGCCTAGACCTGCAGCGGGATCGGCATGGTCATCGGTGGCTCGGGGCTGACCCTGGCGTTCGCGCGGTCGGCGATCCGGATTCCGGATGCGGCCAGCCGCCGCTGAGTCTCCGCGGCATCCACATAGTCCAGGGCGGCATAGTTTCCGACCGGAACCACGGAGTGCACGATGGTGCCGCCGTAGACGTGCACCATATTGAAGGCCCGCGCGCCATCACGGCCGCGGGTACCACCGGCGGGAACGTTGAGGTCTTGGGTGTAGCAGGTGGCGGACGCGACCGAGACCGGGATGCCGGCGAAGGTGCCGGTCGACGAATAGTGCAGGTGCCCTGCGATGATGCTGCGTACGTCGCTGCCGAGTAGCACCTCGGCCAACTCGCCCTGATCGCGCAGCTCGACGGCCACGGCGAGGTCGAGCACGCTCGGTAGCGGCGGGTGGTGCATGGCCAGGATCGTGCCGTGTGGGGCGCGCACGGCCAGCTCTTCGGCGAGCCAGTCGAGCTGGGCATCTGTGACGTCACCCCAGTGCTCGCCGGGAACGGTCGTGTCGAGGGTGATGATGCGCAGGCCGTTGATGTCGTACACCCGATCGACCGGGCGGGCACTGGCCTGTTCGGCGAGTAAAGCCTCGCGGAACGAACCCCGATCGTCATGGTTGCCCATCACCCAGATCACCTGCGCACCGAGGCGGGCGGCGACCGGCTCGACCATCCGGCGCAGGCGTTCGTAGGCCGCCGGCTCCCCGCGGTCGGCCAGGTCGCCGGTGAACACAATCGCCTCGGGGCGGCCCTCTGAAGCTTTGAGCTCAGCGAGGAGCTGGGCGAGGTGGTCGGCGGAATCCACGGTGCCGTAGAGGCGAGCGTCGCCACCGAGCAGGTGGGTGTCACTGAGGTGAAGAATGAAATGGTCCGGCCGGGGATACTCGGCCGTACGGATGCTCACGAGCATTGCCAATCGGTCAGAACTGCTCCGGACAAATCAATCGGTGCAACGGCACCCACTGTAGTGAAGTCGAGCAGTGCCAACGCTATCGCGACGGCAGGTTCGGCGGCGATTCCCAGAATGAGTGTCACCGCGTCGGATTTCAGGCCACCGGATCGCGGGCGGCCAGGCGCTCGATCGCCTCGACCGGAATCCGCAGCCAGCTCGGGCGATTTCTGGCCTCGTAGACGGTCTCGTAGAGCGCCTTGTCGATCTCGAACGCGTCGACGAGGGCACGGGATTGCCGCAGGTCTCGCCCGGAAGCGTCGCTGTAGCCGCGCTCGAAGGCGGCGCGCGCCCGAGCGGCCCATTGGCGGGCTGCCGCGGGATCGTGCCCCGCGATCGTGATCGAGCCGGCCACGTAGTCGAAAGAGCGCAGCATCCCGGCGAGGTCGCGCAGCGGGCTGTCGAGCCGGCTGCGCTCCCGCATCGGCCGAAGTGGTTCACCCTCGAAGTCGACCAGCATCCAGCCGCGCTGCGGGACGGCGAGCGCCTGCCCGAGGTGCAGGTCGCCGTGGATGCGCTGCTGCTCCGGCCAGGTCGCGGACGCCGCCGCCGCGATCTTGGCTTCGATTGCGGCGGCGTGGCCGGTCAGCAGGGGAACCTCGGCGATTGCGGCGGCCAGCCGGCCGAGCATCCCGCGCACACCCGCCTCGATATCGCCAGGCGCGGCCGGCCTGGTCGGTAGTGTCGCGGCAAGGGTGGCGTGCGCGCCGGCGGTTGCGACGCCCAACGCGCGCGCCTGGGCGCTGAAGTCGACGCCGAGTTCGGCGGCCGCGATGGCGACCCGCCAGCCATCCTCGGCACCGGCCAGAAAGTCCTGCGCGAAGGCGAGATGACCACGCGCCCGCCCGCTCGCCAGGCCGCGATCATCCCACTCGGCCAACACGGAGCCGACGGGATGCGGCACGGCAGTGGAGCCCGCGGCGGCCAGAGCCGACTGCAACTCGACGTCGGGATTGTCACCGTCGTGGATGGCGCGGAATAGCTTCAGGATCGCCGGAGCCGGAGCCGGAGCCGGAGCCGAGTCGGACGGCTCGTAGATGATCGACGTGTTTGACTGCTCGCCGGTGAGCACCCGGGAGGCGTAGGTCGTCTGCGGCACGAGCGCAGGCGGCTCGGTGTTCGGGGGCACGGTTACCGTGGCGGCGCGACTACCCAGCACCCACATGTTGTTGCCGGTGACCTCGCGCTGTCGGGTCACGAGGGCCAGCAGCGCGGCGGTGTATGCCGGATCGTGCGGACCGTCATAGCAATACAGGCCATCGAGTTCGCCGATCAGGGCGCCAGCCCCGCCCGGCAATGGCAGGGATCGACGGGTGATCGGCACCTGATAGAGCGCGGGCTTGCCGGGGCTGTGGTCGAGGTAAAGGTGCGTGACGATGTCCACTGAGGTCCGGTCCGCTTCCTGATCAGCGGCGAGGCTCCACGAGCCGATTTCCTCGAGCAGGGGCACGGCGCCCCTATTGGCGTACCACCGTTGGCGCGACATCCACGCGCCGATCATCTTGGTCGCGGCGGGCGGCCACTCAGTGGAGCCAGCAGGCGCCTGCGGGTTTGTCATCCCTCACAGTAGGCACCGGCTCACCGCCGCGGTCAAGTGCTGGTCGGCGCGCGGCAAATATGCTGAGCGGCGGGCTCACGCGTAGAGTTGCCTCTTCGCCAGTCAAAGGAGATCGACGATGACCAGAACGCCACAAGCGTCAGATAACACTGCCACCGAGCGCAGCACGGATACCGCCCAATTCATTGCAGGGGACGAGAATTCCCCCCGCCGAACCTACGAGAGAGCCCTCGAGGTGACCGAAGGCTCCCGGCGCGAGAGCGACTCCCTCGGGTCGATGGATATCCCGCTGGATGCCTATTGGGGCATCCATACGGCTCGGGCGCTGGAGAACTTTCCCATCACCCGCCGGGCAATCTACAACTACCCCGACCTGGTCAGGGCTCTCGCGCGAGTCAAGCAGGCCGCGGCAAGAGCGAACGCCGAAATCGGAGTTCTCGAACCGGCGAAGGCCGACGTGATCGACCGGGTCTGCCAGGAAATCGTGGACGGTGCCCTACACGCCGAATTTATGGTCGGGGTGATTCAGGGCGGCGCGGGAACCTCGACGAACATGAACGCCAACGAGGTCATCGCCAATCGTGCTCTCGAGATCATGGGCTACGCCAGGGGCGACTACGCTCACCTGAGCCCGATCGACGACGTCAACCGCAGCCAGTCGACCAACGATGTCTACCCGACAGCGATCAAACTCGCGATGGTATTCGGCACGCAGCGGTTGCTCGCAGAGCATCAGCTGCTCACGGCCGCGTTCGCCGCGAAGGGGCGCGAGTTTGCCACCATCCTGAAGATCGGCCGCACCCAGCTGCAGGATGCCGTGCCGATGACTCTCGGCCAGGAGTTTATGGGCTTCGCTCACACTCTCGCCGAAGACTACGACCGGCTCTCTGAAACCATTCCGTGGCTCAACGAGATCAATATGGGGGCCACGGCGATCGGCACGGGCATCACCGCAGATCCGCGCTACGCCGAAGCGGTGCGCCGTCACCTGGTAGAGGTCACTGGCATCCACATGGAGACGGCCCTCGACCTGATCGAGGCAACCTCAGACGCCGGCATCTTCATGACGCTCAGCGGAACGCTCAAGCGCGCCGCCGTCAAGCTCTCGAAGATCTGTAACGACCTGCGGTTGCTCTCGAGTGGCCCGCAGGCAGGACTCGGCGAGATCACCCTCCCGCCACGGCAGGCGGGATCCTCAATCATGCCGGGCAAGGTCAACCCGGTCATCCCCGAGGTCGTCAATCAGGTGGCCTTCAGCGTCATTGGGGCTGATGCCACGGTCACGGCGGCCGCGGAGGGGGGCCAGCTGCAACTCAACGCGTTCGAGCCGGTGATTGCCCACTCGATTCTGCAGTCGCTGGCCTGGATGACCAACGCCTGTTACACGCTGCGGGTGAACTGCATCGACGGGATTACCGCCAACCTCGAACGGCTGGCGATGCAGGTCGAGACAAGCGTCGGAGTCGTCACCGCTCTGACGCCATACATCGGCTACGCCGCTGCCGCCACCCTCGCTCACACCGCGCTGACGACCCACGCCTCGATCGCCGATCTGGTGATCGAGGCGGGGCTCATGACGCCGGAGAAGGTTGCGCTCGTGCTCTCGCCGGAGCGGCTCAGCGGCATGGTGCCGCTGACCGGGCCGCTGACGCTTCCTCTGGTGATGCCGAAAGACTAGGTCGCGGCGGGCTTGTCGTCGTCATCGCTGACGTCCATGGCGTTGTCACGCACGGCGCCAACGGCGGACACGGCGGTGTCGACCGCTGATTCTCCGCTCGCGCGCAGGTCGCCCACGATTCGGGTGGCCTGCACGCGGCTGTCGCCCACGATCTTGCTGGCGTGCTCCCGAACGTCGTCCACGATCTTCCCGGCCTGCTCGCGCGCGTCGGCGGTAACGTCGGTGACCTTCGCTGCGACGTCTTTAGCGGTGGCCGCGGTTGCCGCTGCGACGTCTTTCGCCGTAGCGGCCGTCTTTGCCGCGACATCCTTGGCGGCCGCTTCCGCCCGATCGCGGATGATCGGCGCCTGCTCGCGCGCGTACGACTGAACGTCATTGCGGGCCTTCGCGACGCGAGGATCTTCCCACAGGCGAGAGAGTCGGGCCTTTATTGCGTCGTAACGGGGCCGACCGTCACGCGCGCCGAGAACGTAGCCGATCGCAACACCGACGGCGAGGACAAGGATTCTGGGGTTCATAATCAAAGCCTATGGTGCAGCAACAAACCCTGTGTAGGGGGTTGACCTCGGGCTCTCACGGTGTCTCGCGAACGACCTGATCCGCCGATTTGTCGGGGCGCCAGCCGCGCCAGCTGGCGTGGCGCAGCTTGCCGCTGGCGGTCCACTCGGCGAACTGTACCTCGCCAACTAGGACGGGGCTCACGTAGTGCGCGTCGACGGCATCCGGTGGCGGGAGCTGCGCGAAAGGGCTGGTCTTTCGCTCGAGACGCCGCAGCTTGATCGCTATTTCATCGAGCTGGCGGTCGCTGAATCCGGTGCCCACCCGCCCGACGAATCGCAGACCATCCTCGTCGGGGATACCCAGAAGCAGCGATCCCACTCGGTGCGCCCTGCTTCCAGAGCCGGGTATGAACCCGCCGATCACGACCTCCTGGGCGAGGTGATGCTTGAGCTTCAGCCAGCTCCCGCCGCGCCGCCCGGCCAGGTAGCCGCTGGTGCGGCGTTTGGCCATGACGCCCTCGAGCCCGAGCTTTCTGCTGGTCGCCATCGCGGCGGTCACGTCGGTCTCGAAGACCGGCGGAAGCTGTATTGCCCCCACCGAGTGCACGACCTCATCGAGGGCAGCTCGGCGCTCGGTGTAGCTCTGCTTCACGAGACTTGTGCCGTCGAGGCTCAGGATGTCGAAAGCCATGAAGTGCACGGGTGTCGTGGCCATCAGGCGGTGCACATCGGCCGCCTTGGTGACGCCCATCCGTTTCTGGAGCAGCCCAAAATCCGGCCGTCCCGACCTGCTCAGCGCCACGATCTCGCCATCGATGACCGCATTGGCACGCACCGCATCCGCCAGTTCGGCAAGCTCGGGGTAGGTCGCAGTGAGATCGATGCCGTTGCGGCTAGTCAGTCGAACCTGCCCGTCGACCACCTCAGCGATCGCTCGGATGCCGTCCCACTTCATCTCGAAGGCCCACTGCGTCTCGTCCCCCAGTTCGGCCTGGCTACCGAGAGTTGCCAGCATCGGGCTCGGCGGTTTTGGCGACGTCCTTCGGGCAGCGGCCTTCTCTTCGGGCGAGAGCGGGTTGACCCGACGGCGGGAATCCGCCTTCGCGGTGCGCGGCGGCTGCTCGGCGACATCCTTCATGAGATGGATCATCCAGTTGTTGTCGCCGCTGTTGCGCCCGCCGGTGTGGATGAGCGCGTAGCGATGCGAGCCGTGCGTCTCGCCGTGCAGGGTCGCGATGACCTCATGGCCATCACGCCACTTTTCCAGGTCGTAGCTGCCGCGATCCCAGATCACCACGTCACCGGCGCCGTATTGACCGGCAGGGATAACGCCCTCGAAGGCGCCGTATTCGAGCGGGTGATCTTCGGTCTGCACGGCGAGATGGTTTTTTGTCGGGTCGGTCGGCACCCCTTTTGGCAGGGCCCAACTGACAAGCACACCGTCGTGTTCGAGCCGAAAGTCGTAGTGCAAGCGCGACGCAGCGTGCTTTTGGATCACGAAGGTCTGGCCGCTGCTGGTCGGCGCGACGTCGGCGGGCACGGGCTCTGGGGTGCTGGCGCCATCACGCATGCCGCGGTATTTGGCGAGCCGGTCATCCGCCCCGTCGGCGTGTTGAAAGCCGGCTAAGCGCTGCGGCGTCGGCTTGAGGGAGGCGAGGTGACCGGCGGTCAGGCCGGCGAGCGGGTCACCGATCGCGCTCACTCGCGCGATCACGTCACGGTAGTCGAGCTGGGTCAGCGAGCTGTCGTCGAGCTCGTCCCACGTGCGCGGCGCCGCGACGGTGGGCCGCGACTTCCCGCGCAGCGAGTACGGCGTGATCGTGGTCTTATATCCGCTGTTCTGGCTCCAGTCGACGAGCACTCGGCCGTCGCGCAACGATTTTTTCATGTCGCTGACGACGAGCTCGGGATGATCCGCCTCGAGGGCCCGCGCGAGCTCGTGCGCGACGTCACTGACCTGCTCGCTGGTCTGGCGACCATCCAGCGCCGCATACAGATGGATGCCCTTGGAACCGCTGGTCACCGGTAGCGGATCCAGCCCCATGCCGTGCAGTATCGTTCGAGCCAGTCGCGCCACCTCGGCACACTCGATGAGTCCGACCCCCGGCCCGGGGTCGAGGTCGAGCACCAGTCGATCGGGATTCTTGCGCGCTCCGGTGCGCCCGAATTGCCACTGCGGCACGTGGATCTCGAGGGCGGCGATTTGCCCGAGCCAGGTCAGGGTCGCGAGGTCATTGACCAGCGGATAGACGTTGACGTGGTCGGAGTGCTCGAGCTCGCGGCGCCGCACCCACTGCGGTGTCGAGCGCTCGTCGAGGTTCTTCTGGAAGAACATCTCGCCCGGCTCTGCGTCAGTGCCGACGCCGTGCACCCAGCGTTTGCGCGTGGCGGGCCGGTTGGCGGCGTGCGGGATCATCGACTCTGCCACCCTGGCGTAATAGTCGATGACATCGGCCTTGGTCGTGCCGGTCTGCGGGTACAGCACCTTAGCGAGGTTAGTGAGGGTGAGTCGATGGCCGTCGATGGTGACGGTCTGGTCGCCGGACGCGCTCTGCTGCCCGGATGCGCGCTTCGCCACCCGCCCATTGTTGCGCAGGTGACAGGGCGGGCACGAGGGTGTTGACTTGCCGATGTGTACGACGTACACATTGGCGAACGGAGCCACGGTGCGATCAATTTGGAAGGGCGCAATAACCTTCGGGCTCGTGAACGTGCCCGTGAAGGTGTACAGCGCGACCGAAGACCATGACGTCGCGCTGCATCAGGTGCACGATGCCGACGGCGGGCGCATCCGCTACAGGCGCACCTGCGAGCTCGATGGCGAGATCGTCGAGTACGCCAACATCGCGAAAGCATACGACGACGGAGACCGCACGGTGATTCTCACCGAGGAAGATAGTGCATCGCTGCCCGCGGAAAAGAGCCGCGAGATCGACATCGTCGAATTTGTGCCGAGCGCTCAGGTCGATCCGATCCGGTTCGAGAAGAGCTATTACCTCGAGCCCGACTCCGCCTCGCCAAAGGCGTACGCCCTGCTGCGTCAAACGCTCGAAGAGACCGAGCGAACCGCCATCGTGCAGTTTGCGCTGCGCCAGAAGACCCGGCTCGGTGCTCTGCGAGTGCACGGTGACGTGCTGATGCTGCAGGCGCTGCTCTGGGATGACGAGGTGCGCGAGGCGACTTTTCCCGCTCTCGACCAGAAGGTGACGATTACGGCCAAGGAGCTGGAAATGTCACACGCTCTTGTAAAGAGTTTTGAGGCCGACTTCGAGCCCGGAAAGTTCACAGACGACTATCAAGAACAGCTGCGCGAACTCATCGAGGCCAAGCTCGAGAGGGGCGACGCCGTCGATACCGCCGAAACCTTTGGCGAGCAGGCCGACGAGGGTCCAGGCGGGGGAGAGGTGCTTGATCTGATGGAGGCGCTGCGGCGCAGCGTCGAGCGCAACCGGGCCGCGGCCGAATTGCCACCGACGCCCGCACAGCAGACGCCGGCGACCGGCACCCGCTAGTCGGCCGGGTGGCTGCGCCGCACGCCCAGCGGCAGGGCCACCCAAAAGCACAGCACCAGTACGAGGGCGATGGCGCCGGCGATGAGCCCGGCGGGCAGGCCGACGACCACGTCGAAGATGAGCATCGCCGTGCCGCAGAGGGTGAGTCCGATGGCCGCGAGCGTGACTTTGAGCAGTCGGTTGGCGATCACGACCATCACGCCCTTTGCCCGGTGCCGGAACAGCGTGCGGTGCAGCGCGACGGGAGACAGGGCAAGGATGGTGGCAAGCGCTGCAGTGACCACGAGCGCGAGGTAGCTTGCCACCTCGTAGCCGGCCAGGAGCCCGAAGCGTTGCTGAAAGGGCAGGGTCAGCAGAAATCCGGTGAGGATCTGCGTACCGGTCTGGATGACGCGCAGCTCCTGCAGGATGTCGTTCCAGTTGCGATCATGGCGCTCGTTCTCCGTTTCTCCCCTGCCGGGGTCTGCGTCGCCGCCATGGCTCCCTCCCGGGTCGGAGCGGGGGTCGGTATTCTTGGGCGGCAGGGTGATCACCCTCCGATGCTAGTGATGCCCGTCTCAGTTTTTGTCGGTGGCCTGGCCCGCCACAGGTGCAACCCGACATAGCTGCGCCACGGCGCCCAGCGCGCGCCGTGGGCGGCGATGCCGCGCGCCGTCGCGGGCAGCCCGAGGGCCGAGGCCGACTGCTGGATGACGAGGTCCGTCGCGAGCAGTACATCCGGGTTGCCCAGCACTCGCATCGCGAGGTAACCGGCCGTCCACGGGCCGATGCCGGGGATGGCGATGAGCCGGGCGGTGAACTCGGCTGCGGGCATCCCGAGGTCGAGAATCAGCTCGCCGCTCGCGATGGCGCGGGCAACCTCGAGGATCGTTGCGACCCGGCTGGCGGGGCCGCGCAACACCTCTCGGCCGCCCTCGGCAAACTGCCGAGCCGTGGGAAACAGGCCATCGGTGCCGAGTTCTCTGGTGAGGGTGCCGAGCACGGTTCGCGCGGCGGCGACCGAGATCTGCTGGCCGACGAGGGTGCGGAAAAGAGCCTCGTCCGCATCGATAGCTCCCGGCAATCGAATGCCGGGTCGGGCCGCCACGAGTGGAGCGAGCACCGCATCACTCGCCAACGACTCATCGATCGCCACGGAGTCGGCGTCTAGGTCAAACATTCGGCGAAGCCGCGAGACCAGCGGCGCGATGTCGGCGATCCGATCTAGGTGCGCCGTGCAGGCGATCCCGTCGCCGTCGAGGGTCAGGCGAACTCGCGCGATGCCGCCGGGCAGGCGTATCGGGCGTTCGAAAAAGGTCTCATCGCCGGATTCGAGGCCGGGTATCGCGTGGTCGGCGAAGAAGCGCATCAGCCCGGGGCCGTCGAACGGTGCGCGAGCGGGAAGGTTCAGCGTCACCGTCGAGGCCGGCTCACGGGCTGCTGACCCCAGTGCGTGACGCTGGCCGGGGTGGGCGCGACGAGCGAGCCGACGCAGTTCGCTGGGCGTGCTGTGGTAGATCGCGACGATCGTGTCGTTGAACTGGCGGATGCTCGAGAAGCCGGCCGCGAACGCCACGTCGGCGACGCTCAACTCTGTCGCCGCGAGCAGCGTGCGGGCGCTCTGCGCGCGGTGCGCCCGGGCGAGCGAAAGCGGCCCGGCGCCGAGCTCTGCGCTGAGCACCCTGCTCAGATGGCGCGACGTGTAGCCGAGTCGGGCGGCGAGGCCAGGCACGCCCTCGCGCTCCACGACGCCGTCGATAATGAGGCGCATGGCACGCGACGCGAGGTCGTCGCTCAGATTCCATTCGGGGGAGCCCGGCACGGCATCCGGCTGGCAGCGTTTGCAGGCCCGCAACCCGGCCAGATGGGCCGCGGCCGCCGTGCGAAAGAAGCTGACGTTTTTTTGCTGAGGCGTCATGGCGGGGCAACTCGGGCGACAGTAAATCCCGGTCGAGTGCACGCCGGCGATGAACTGGCCGTCGAAGCGCGCATCTCGGGATGACAGCGCGCGATAGCGTTCGGCAAAGAGTGAGTCGGCGAGGGGCATGACCTCATTTTGCTCGCTATGTCCCGGCGCTCCTAGCGAAATTCGGACATCACTTTTGCGCCGCGTACATCACGCCGGGGTCGCGGTCAAGTCCTGTACTCGTGCGGGCCACATTGGTTGACTGATCAACGTGAACGCACCCGTGAGTAGCTCCCCTTCCATCGCCCGACCCTTGACAGCGCGGCAACTCTCGGTGTTTCGGAGCAAGCTCGAGCGCGAACTTGCCGAGATGCACAAACTGGAGTCGAGGCTTCGGTCCGAAATTCTGGCATCGCTGGAATCGCGCCGATCGACCACCACCGATGAGGCCGAAGATCCGGAAGGGTCCAGCCTCGCTTTCGAGGGGGCACAAACCACGTCGATGCTTCGGCACACCACGATGCACGCCAACGAAATGATTGCCGCGATCGGCCGGATCGAAGACGGCGCATTTGGCACCTGCGCCTCCTGTGGCGGACCCATCGCCCCCGGGCGGCTGGAAGCTCGCCCCTCGGCTGAGCTCTGCATCGTCTGTGCGGCCAAACGCCCAACGTCAGACTGAGCAATCCCAGCGGGCCGCCCGATTCGCCCCGGCCGATGAGTACCACCTCGTATGCTGAACCCGTGATCGGCATCGGCGCTCAAGGTCAACTCGCCCATGACCTCGGTGACGCGGTCAGTTTCGACCCGGCGCGGTTGGCGCCGACCCAGTCCGACAAATCTGGCCACCGCTCGGCCGGCCTCCCACTGGCTCTCGTGACGGCGCGCACGGTGTCGGACGTCCAGGCCGTCATGCGCATCGCGACCGATACGCGTACCCCCGTCGTGATTCGCGGCGCAGGTACCGGACTCGCCGGCGGGGCCATCGCCGGCCCCGGCGAGATCGTGCTGTCGATGCTGGCGATGGACGCGCTGCTCGAGGTCTCGGTCGATGACGAACTCGCGGTCGTGCAGAGCGGCATCATCAACGCCGACCTCAATACCCAACTTGAGCCGTACGGCCTGTGGTTTGCGCCCGATCCGGCCAGCCGCGCCATCTCGACTGTCGGGGGCAATATCGCGACGAACGCCGGGGGGCTGCTCTGCGCGAAATACGGGGTGACCCGCGATTCGATCCTCGGCCTCACGATCGTGCTCGCCGACGGCAGGCTCATGACACTGGGGCATCGCACGGTTAAGGGCGTGACTGGCCTAGATTTCACGGCGCTCATGATCGGCTCTGAGGGCACCCTCGGCGTGGTGGTCGAGGCCACAGTCAAGCTGCGGCCGGTCGTCACGGGGGCGATCGCCACCATCGCGGCTCACTTTTCCAGCGTCGACGGCGCGGCGCGGGCATCCTCGGTCGTGACGGCGTCGGGGCTACACCCCGCCATGATGGAGATCATCGGCGAGAGCGCCATGGCGGGGATCTCCCGCCACCTCGGGCGGGAGTTCGACGGCGGTACCCAGCTTCTAGTGCAGTTCGACGGCCCCGGTGCTGCGGCCGAAGCCGACGCCGCGCTCGCCGTCATCCGCTCCCTCGGCGGCGCCGCCGAACTCGCGACCGATCGTGCCAGCTCCGAAGAGCTGTTTGCGGTGCGCCGTGCCTTCCACCCCGCGATGGAAAAGCTGGGCACCGTTCTCATCGAAGACATCTGTGTGCCGCGCAGTCAGCTGCCGACCATGTTTGCGGCGATCGGAGAAATCGAGCAGCGCTACGGGATCACGATCCCGACTGTCGCCCACGCCGGTGACGGCAACCTGCATCCCAACTTCATTTTTGCTGGGCCGGAGGTTCCCGCGCAGATCTGGGCGGCGGCCGACGACCTGTTTGGGGCGGCGCTACGCCTCGGTGGCACGCTGACCGGCGAGCACGGCATCGGGATTCTGAAGCGCCGCTGGTTGCGTGACGAACTGGGCGATGCCCAACTCGACCTCCAGCGTCAGGTCAAGGCGGTATTCGACCCCCTCGGCATTCTCAATCCCGGCAAGGTCTTCTAAGCCAATCATGGCTGCCGGCCCGAGGCGCGCCAGTATTCTGGCAGCATGACGTTCCTGCCGATCATCAGTGACGACCTGCGTTACCCGGATGGCAGCGAGCTCGCCCCGCTCATCGGCGAGCGTGCGGTGGCGCTGTTCAGCTACGCGATCTCCGACCAGAACGATTGCTTGGTCTGCTCCGTGCACTTTCGGCGAGCTCTCATCGAGAACGGCGAAGACCCGGACTCGCCGCAGGTGACGCAGGCGGAGCAGCTGCTCATCGACTGGGCCAGGCTCATCGCAGCGACGCCACACGCGATCCCCGCCGAGTTCTACACCCGGCTGGAGACGGCGTTCAGCCCGCAATTGCGGGTGCTGCTGCTCGAATTCGCCGGGCAACTGGTGGCGACCAACCTGTTCTGCACGGTCGGGAAGGTGTCGCTGGATGAGGCCATGTTCGACTACCGCAAGCCAGGAGATACCCGCATCGAGTAGTGCGCAAGGCCTACGCCGAGCGACCATAATCGAACCATGACCACCGCGAGCAAAGTCGGCCACCGCCGCATCCATCCGGCCTGGATCGTCGCGATTGTGGCATTTCTGGCCCTGGTGGGGGCCGCGGGTTTCCGTGCCGCGCCGAGTGTGCTGATGCTGCCGCTCGAGGGGGAGTTCGGCTGGTCACGCACCGAGCTGTCGATCGCGGTGACGGTCAACCTGCTGCTTTACGGGCTGATGGCACCCTTCGCAGCGGCGTTGATGGCCCGCTTCGGCCTGCGCAAGGTCACCTCGGTCGCCCTCATCCTCGTGGCCGCGGGGGCCGCACTGTCGACGTTCGCCACCCAGCCGTGGATGCTCGTGCTCACCTGGGGGGTGCTGATCGGCGTGGGCACCGGATCGATGGCACTCGTGTTCGCCGCGACCGTGGCGGATCACTGGTTCGTCAAACGCCGGGGGCTCGTCGTGGGCGTGCTCACCGCTGGCAGCGCGACCGGGCAGCTCATCTTTTTGCCGTTCATCGCCCTGCTCGTCGAAAACGCGGGGTGGCGACAGGCCTCGTTCCTGGTGGCGGCGGGCGCGCTCCTGGTGGTTCCGCTCGTGTTGATTTTCCTGCGAAACCATCCCGTCGAACTCGGCCTGACGCCCTACGGCGCGCCCGACAGCTACGTGTACGAGCCGCCCGCTCGTGCAATCCCGTCAAGAATGCGCTGGCCACCCTCGCGCGCGCCACGAAGGTACGCACCTTCTGGGCGCTGGCGGCCGGGTTCGCCATCTGCGGTGCCACCACCAACGGCCTCATCGGAACCCATTTCATCCCGAGCCTGCACGATCACGGCATACCGCAGACCACGGCAGCAGGGTTGCTCGCGGTGGTGGGAATCTTCGACATCATCGGCACCATCGCGTCGGGGTGGCTCACCGACCGAGTCAACCCGCGGATTCTGCTCGCGATTTACTACGGCGGTAGAGGCCTGGGGCTGCTGATCCTTCCGTTTTTGCTCTCGTCCACCGTGCAGCCGCCGCTGTTCATTTTCGTGGTGATCTACGGGCTCGACTGGGTGGCCACGGTGCCGCCCACCGTCGCGCTCTGTCGAGAGATCTTCGGCAAGGACGGCCCGATCGTGTTTGGCTGGGTGTTCGCCTCCCACCAGGTCGGGGCCGCAATCGCTGCGACGGCTGCTGGCGTGATCAGAGACCAGACCGGTCAATACACGGCGGCCTGGTTCGGGGCCGCCGGCCTCTGCCTAGTTGCGGCAGTCGTGAGCGCCACGATCACTCGACGCAAGACGATCGCGCTCGCCGGCCCCTGACCTCGGCTCTGGCAGCCCACCGACGATCCGGTGCTCCCGCAACGCTTCCTCGCGACGGTAGTCTCCAAGAGTGGAAATGACCTGGATGCCCGCCGCCATCGCCTGCGCGGCATGGCTCGGAGCGTTCTCGCTCCAGCTCGCTGACCTGGGAACGGCGCGATTCGACTCGCGGCGACTCGATCGCGGCGCGCGCACCGTCGTGCGCCTGCATCCGGTGGCCTGGGTGGTGCCGGTGGTCGCCGTCGCCATCGTCGGGCTCGGTGTCGGCGTCGACGTGATCGCCAGAATCCTCTTCACCGGCGGTAGCGCCGTCACCGCGATCCTGGCGGCCTTCCTGCTCGTGGCCGGCCTCGTCGCGGCGTGGCTCATCGTCACAGTTGCCGTCACCCGTCCGGCCTCAGACAGCTACCGCGCCCTGCGCGATGAACTTATCGACCTCGCGGGCACCCGCGTGCAGCAGGACTGGCTCGACGGGCTGCGCGGCCGCCTCCGGGCAATCGACCGGGCGGGTGACCTCACCGAGCGGCTGCCCGAACCGTCGCTGCGGTCATCCTTCGCGTGGGTGTTACGTCGGCCGCAGCGCGTCATCCCGCCGGTGCTCGCCGTTCTGATGCTGGTCTTGGTGAGTATCTTTGCCGCAACGAACCCTGGGCAGGCGTGGTTCGTGGCGCTCGCCGCGGTCGGGTTCGCGGCATCGTCCGCCCTTGCCGTCGCCGGGGCGCGAGCATCGCTCGCCCTCGTCGCGGCCGTTCGCGAGACGCAAGTCGAGCACCGCGCCGACGTGGAACATCTCCTCGCCGAAGCGCAGCGGTCGTCGAAGAAGCCGGTGGCCGGGCTCGGTGATAGGGTCGCGCGGGCCCTGCAAATTCTCCGGGAGCAGCAGGGCTGATCCTCGACACTCGCTCAATCTCCTGCCCTACCGGGCAGCCGATAGTGTGTGAGGCATGACGACGCCGAACTCGAGCGGGATGATCGCGGATCTGCCGGTTTCGGCGGGCACGATTGCCGAGGCGCCGACGTTGGCCCCCGCCGACATCACGGAACACGCCGAACAGGCGGTGCAGGCGGGGCTCACGATGACCGCCCGGCGTCACCGTGCCGGCCCCGCGCTGCTCATCTTCGGTCTCATCGTGCTGAGTCTGGCGGCCCTCGGGGTCGCGGTTTACCTCATTAATGGCCTCGGCCCCAATGCGTTCGCGCTCGGCGGCATGATGGCACTGGTGCCCCTCAGCATCGTCTTCTTCGGGGTGCGCTGGATCGACCGCTGGGAGCCCGAACCCCGGCTGCTCGTGTTCGTTGCCTTCCTCTGGGGTGCAGCGGTCGCCGTGATCATTGCGCTGGTCGTCGACTACCGGGTCAGCGACTGGGTGAATTCCGCAGCGGGCCCCGGCAGCGGCGCCTACGACTTCTTTGGGGCCACAATTCAGGCCCCGCTTGTCGAGGAAGGCAGCAAGGGCCTCGGTGTGCTGCTGATCTTCCTTCTCGCGCGCAAGTATTTTGACGGGCCCATTGACGGCATCGTCTACGCGGCGTGGATCGCCGGGGGTTTCGCTTTTACCGAGAACATTCTCTACTTCGGTGGGCAGCTGTTGCACTCCGGCGGATTCGACGGTGACATTGGCTCGATCTTTCTGGTCCGCGGAATCATGTCGCCCTTCGCCCACGTGATGTTCACGATGTGCACGGGGCTGGCGATCGGTTTCGCGGCTCGACGGGGATATGGGCCGGTGGGAGGCATCCTGTTCTTCTTCATCGGGCTCGCCCCTGCGATGTTCCTGCACGCCCTGTGGAACGGGGCCCTCTACTTTGTGGGAAATTTCTTCGGCTATTACATTGCCGTGCAGTTTCCGCTGTTCCTCCTCGCCGTCACCATCGTGATCTTCCTGCGGCGTAAAGAAGAGAAACTCACCTACGATCGGCTCAGCGAGTATGCGGCCGCGGGGTGGTTTGCCCCGGATGAGGTGCCAGCGTTAGCGACCGGCCGCGGTCGTCGTATCGCTATGGCGTGGGCGCGGCAACACGGCAAGGCTCCGGCGATGCGCCGCTACATTGGTGACGCGACCGGCCTCGCGTTCGCTCGCCAGCGCATCATCACCGGCCGCGACAAGGGCGCCAGGTCTGACGAGGCCGCCCTTCTCGGGGCGATCGTTGAGTCACGTAAGGCCCTCGTCGGCACGCCCGGTTAGTCGCCGGTGGCGTTCACTGCGCGGCTAACGGGTCGGCTGTAGCGCGTCATATTCACGGAAGCCGCGCTGCACGCGCAGCAGCACGACGATCAGCACGATAATTGCGGCGCCGCCCAACAGCGGCGGTAGCCACAGGGTGGTGACGGTGGCGAGCCCGCCCATGAATACCTCACCGAGGCGCGGTCCACCGGTGACAACGACGGTGAAGACCCCCTGCAAGCGCCCGCGCATGTCATCGGGGGCGGCGGACTGCAGCATCGTCATGCGGAAGATTGAGCTCACGTTGTCGGTGGCGCCGGTGCCCGCGCACAGCACCGCGGCAAGAACGAGGGCGGGCAGGTTGGCGTCAGAAAACGAGCTACCCACCGGGCCGAACGCGCCCGTGGCGAGCACCGAAAACAAGACACCGAGCCCGGCGATGAATCCCCCGTAGGCAGCGATCGACCAGCCGATGGCGAGCCCCTGCCGGCGGATGCCGCCCAGCCGCCCCGAGAAGATGCCAGACAGCAGAGCCCCCACGGCCCCGCTCGACACGAGCACCCCCACGGTGACAGGTCCACCACCGATGATGAGGGCGCCCACGGCGGGGAACAGAACCTGCGGCCGACCAAAAACCATGGCAACGAGGTCGACGATAAACGACATCCGGATGTTGGGTGCGGTGCGCAGGAAGTCAACGCCGCCTTTCAGCGAGGCCCAGCCCGGCTTCGTGGTCTCGCCGATGGGCCGCAACGCCGGCAACGAGAGGATTCCGAGGAATCCGAAAAGAAACAGAACGACGTCGACCGTGTAGGCCCAGCCGAAGCCCGCCGCTGCGACCAAGAATCCGGCCAGGGCCGGGCCGAGGGTGAGCGAAATGCCGAAGCTGATTCCGCTGAGCGCGGAGGCCGCGGGGAGGAGGTTCGGCGGCACCAGCCGAGGAATAATGGCAAACCGCGTGGTCGAAGAGGTCGACGCCGTGACCGCACCAATAACGGCGAGCAGGTAGAGCGGCCACAGCACATCGACGTGGAGCCAGGCGAGGGCCGCCAGCGCGACGCTGGAGGCCCAGGAAATCGTCGAAGACACAATCAACACGGTGCGGCGGTTGAGGTAGTCGTTGAGCAGACCCGCGTACAGGCCAAACACGATCATCGGCACGAGAGCGAACCCGGAAACCAAGGCAACGGCGAAGGTCGAGTGGCTGATGTCGTAGACCTGAAGGGCGATCGCGACCAGGGTGAACTGGCCGCCGATGTTTGACACCGCCGTACCGATCCAGAGCCGAGCGAACGGGCGACTTTCGCGCAGCGGGCTGAGGTCGACGAAATTGCTGCGGCGAGCGTGGGCCGGGATGACCGGGGTGACCGTCATCGGCGCCTCTGAGGGATCGCTCACTCGAGGCACAAGCTGGCGGTCATCTGTCCATCGTAATTGCCGCGCAAAAAGTCGGGGACAGAAACTCATCGCCCAACGGTGCGGCAGTGCCTGCGACCTGTTGGGCGATGAGTTGTCTTGCCACTAGCGTGCCACCGGCCCCTCGATCGCGCAAGAGCTGTGGCGCACGCGGCTAGAATAAGTAGCCGGTTTTCGCCGGCCGGACAGGGGTTCGCAGATGTCGTCGAGTGAGTTGTCGAAGGAACGTCAGTACGTCGGCGTTCTTTATGCACGCCTCGATGAGCTGCGCGACGAGGCCCAACGACAATTGGAAGCGGTGCGCCGCAGTAGCGCGGGCGGCACCCACCAGAACCGCTCTGAGCGCGACTCCTTCGCTCGCGTTTACGAGGATCGCGTCGTCCAGCTCCGCCAGATCGACGAGCGGCTGGCCTTCGGCAGGCTCGAGTTCGTTCCCGACGGCGACGACCCGGCCTTTCGCTACATCGGGCGCATCGGTCTGCGCGACGACGACCAGCTGCCGATTCTGCTCGACTGGCGGGTGCCGCAGGCTCGCGCGTTTTACCAGGCCACGGCGGCCACCCCGCTGGGCGCGCGCGCTCGCCGCCACCTGCAAAGTCAGGGCCGCGACATCGTGCGCATCGACGACGAGATCTTCGACCGCGAGCTGCTCGAGGGCGACCCGTCGGGTCTGCAGGGTGAGGCCGCGCTCCTGAGTGCGCTCACTGCGCAGCGCACCGGCCGCATGAGCGACATTGTCGCGACGATCCAAGCCGAACAAGACGCCATAATCAGGTCAGAGCTGCGCGGCGTGCTGGTCGTACAGGGTGGGCCGGGCACCGGCAAGACGGCGGTGGCGCTGCACCGTGCCGCGTACCTGCTGTATTCGTTCCGCGAGCGCCTCGCCTCATCGGGCGTGCTGATCGTGGGCCCCTCACGCAGTTTCCTGCAGTACATCGAGGCGGTGCTTCCCTCCCTCGGCGAGACCGGTGTCGTGCTCTCCAGCGTGGGTCAGCTTTTTCCGGGTCTCGACACATCGCGCGATGATGCCCCTGATATCGCGTCGCTCAAGGGTTCGTTCGAGATGGCGCAGCTCATCGCTCGAGCCGTGCGCAGTAGGCAGGTCGTCCCGACCCAGCCGCAGGTGCTCGACATCAACGGGGAATATCTCACCGTCGATGCCCACCTCATTCATGCCGCCATGCAGCGCGCTTGGGAAACCAAGAAGCCACACAACGTCGCGCGGGTGGTGTTCAATAAGGCGGCGCTGAGCGCGCTGGCGCGTCAGCTCGCCGAACAGCTGCGCAGCCACGGCAACACGATCGAAGACTCCGACCAGGCCTGGTTGCGGGAAGATCTGCGCACCTCAGACGACGTCAAGGTTGCTCTCAACACGGCCTGGCTTCCGCTGACCCCGCAGAAGCTCCTGCAAGACCTGTATGCCCGCCCGCAGTGGCTGGCAGCCCTCACCCCGAACTGGAGGCCGGCTCAGCGCGCGCTGCTGTTGCGTGACCGCGCGGCGCCGTTCACGGTCAGCGACGTTCCCCTGCTCGACGAGGCGGCCGAGCTTCTCGGTGAGGCAGATATTGCCACAGACGCCGAGAAGCGCGAGGCTAAGCAGCAGCGCAAGCGCGATATCGAGAACGCCGAGCAGGCGATCCGCAACATGGATGTCGAGGGGCTCGTCGATGCGAAAACCCTTGCAGATGGGTTCGAGCAGGCGGTCGAGCGCGGCACCACAGCAGAGCTCGCCGCGGCCGACCGCACCTGGGCGTATGGCCACGTGGTCGTCGACGAGGCGCAGGAGCTATCACCGATGCAGTGGCGCCTGCTGATGCGCCGCAACCCCCTCAAGTCATTCACGATCGTCGGCGACATCGCGCAGGCGTCCGCAGCGGCAGGAGCCACGAGCTGGGCGGGGGCACTAGAGCCGCACGTCGGCGACAATTGGCGCATCGAAGAGCTCACCGTCAACTACCGCACCCCCGCACAAATCAGCGAGGTCGCCGAATCGATGGCCATCGCTCACGCCGTGAATATCACGAGATCGCGAGCCGTTCGCGAGAGCGAATGGCCGGTGGATGTCGTGCGCACCGATTCGCTGGCGGCCGCAGTCGTCGAGACGGTGCGATCCGACCGCGCGCTCCAGGTCAGAGGTACGGTCGCTGTCATTGCCAGCGAGTCACTGCTCCCCGACATTTATCCGGCGCTCGCCGTGGAATTCGGGGTCGAGGTCGGCAGGGGAGCGGTCGGGTTGGCACGCGCTATCGCCGTGCTGACCCCCCAGGAGTCGAAGGGCCTCGAGTTCGACTCGGTCATCGTGGTCGAGCCGCAGCGCATTGTCGACGAGATCAGCCGCGGTGCAGCGGCCCTCTACGTCGCCATGACGCGGCCCACCCAACGACTTCACCTCGTGACAACCGGTGAGCTTCCCGCGGGTATCTGATGCCACCTCTTGCCGAGTTTCTTGCCACTTGGACATTCGATCCCATAGCGCTCATCGGGGTGCTCATCGCCGGTGGGTGGTACTCGGCCGGCCTGCTGGCGGTGCGGCGGCGCGGCATCCGTTGGCCCGCCAGGCGCACCCTCGCGTTCGTGTTCTTGGGGCTCGGGTCCTACAGCTGGGTGACCTTCGGTTTCCTCGGCGCCTACAGCACCGACCTGCGCTGGGCCTTCACCACTCGCATCGCGCTGCTGCTGCTCGTCGTTCCCGCCCTGATGAGCCTCGGTCGGCCGCTCGTGCTGGCCAGGGTGACCATGGGCAGTGCCGGCGTCGATCGCCTTGACCGGCTCCTCGACTCGCGGCTGATGAGGTTTACCGGCAATGCGGTTTTCGAGCCGCTGTTCAGCCTCGTGCTGTTTCTCGGTTTTCTGACCCCCTTCGCCGGGATCGTGCGCGGTAGCCTGTCCGCCCAGTGGGGCATCTCCTTGCTCATCCCGATCATCGGCCTGATGACGATCTTGCCGATCTTCGAGAACACCAAGCGCCACACCAGCTTCTTCGTGATGGTGGAGTTCGTGCTGGCGTTCGCGGCCTTCCTCTTCGACTCGATCCCGGGCATCCTGCTGCGACTGAGCGAGACGGTGCTCGACCTGGTGCCCACGCCCGTCGGTGCGCTGCCGATCTGGTTTCCGGGACCGTTGCGCGACCAACAACTATCCGGTGACCTGCTGTGGTTCTTCGCCGAGGTTCTTGACGTTCCGATCTTGATCATCCTGATCATCCGTTGGAACAGGATCGAGCGTCGGGAAGCGAAAACCCTCGATGACCTCAGCGATGAGCAGATGGCTGCCCTCACGCGGGAGCACCTGCGCGGTCCCCAGCGCTAGGGCGGTCCGGGCGAGGCTCTGCCGGGCTCGAGCCCGAGCGCTGCGCTGCCAACTCGAGCGCGGCCCCCGCCCGGGGCATCCCAGTATTGGGGGTTTTGCGCCTCGTACCCCGATGTCATCCTTTACCTAAGAACACGACCTCGGGGGAGGTCAGGTTCGGTTCGGGTGCGTTTACGCAACGAGAACGGCCGGAGGCGGGGGTGTCTCCGGCCCCTCCTTGTTTCGGGGTCTCCCCGGCACACGGTCCTCGCGGGGGCGGTCCGCAAGAAACTTCGGGGGAAGTCGTGCACGCAGGTCAGGGGGCGTCGCTGCCGGGTAGCCGCAGCCTCCGCGAGCGAATTGCGGGCCAGTCTGCGATGAGCGACGTCGTTCTTGCCCAATCCGCTGTGCCGCCCCGTGGCCGAGTCGCCCGCATCCTCGGGCTGAGCCCGCTCAGCGCGCAGAGCCGGATGTCGTACAACGGCGCGCTGGGCGAACTGCTGGTCGGCGACGTGCTCGAAAACCTCGGCGGCAATTGGGACATTTTGCACGATCTTCCGCTCGCGCTGTCGGGGGCGCTGCTGGATCACCTCGTGATCGGCCCCGCCGGGGTCTTCGCCGTTCATGTGAGCAACCCCACTGACAACGATTTCATCCTCGTGTCAGACCGGCTTCCGGTCGGCCATGAAGCCTACGACCACCTCAGCGCGGCGCGGGCCCAAGCGGCCGCGGCGGCAGCGCTGCTGTCGGCCGCCTCGCCGTCACCGGTGATCGTGCGGGCACTGCTCGTGGTGGTCGAGAAACGCTTCCTCGGCGCGCGCGTTGCCGCCGATGCGGTGGTTATCCCACTTAACGACCTTGAGCGTTTCGTCACCGGGGCGGCCCGTACCCTCACCGGCGCGGAGGTGGCACGCATCTCGGATCTTGCGGATCTGGCCACCACCTGGCCGGATGCCCCTGCCCCCCGTCTCGACGTGCAGAGCCTGCACCGTCAGCTCGCCGTGGTGCGCGCGGAGGTTCGCGCCGCGCTTCTGCACCGAGTGCTCTGGGGCACGCTCGGCATTGCGCTGCTCTACCTTGCGGTCTGGATTCTGGTGGCCAGGGCCGTTTCGGTAATTATCAGTGGCTAGCTACCCGAGCGGGAGAGAATGTCGCCATGGGAAACATGATCGACATTGACGGGGTTGCCGCCTACCGTGCCGAACCGGTGGGGTCGCTGGCGGGCGGTCTCATCGTCATCCACGAGATTTGGGGGCTCGTCGAACATATCAAGGACGTGGCCGACCGATTCGCGGCGCAGGGCTATCTGGTCATCGCCCCAGACATCCTGAGCGGCATCGGCATGGGGCCGGCTCTCGGCCAAGAACTTCATGGCGCGATGTTTAGTGCGGATGAGGCCACCAGGCTCGCCGCGCAGCCCCGGATGCGTGATGCGCTGAGCCCCATTCGCACCCCGGAGTTTGCGGCGGCAGCCGTGGCATCCCTCACCAAAGCCGTCGACTACCTCGAAGCGCAGACCGGCGTGCAGGGCCGGGTGGCTGTAACCGGTTTCTGCTTCGGCGGCAGCTACGCGTTCGCCCTCGCCGCGGCCGACCCACGGGTGCGCGGCGCGGTACCGTGATACGGCACAGCGCCGGAGTCGGGGGTCGCCGCGGGCATCTCCTGCCCGGTGTTGGCGATCTACGGCGGCATCGACGACAGCCTGATGACGGCCCTGCCGGAGGTGCGCACGACGATGGCGGCGGCCGGCATTGACTTCACGGCCACGGTGTACGAGGGCGCAAAGCACGCATTCTTCAACAACACCGGGGGCAACTATGACGCGAAGGCCGCCGCCGCGGCCTGGCCGCTGGCCCTCGACTTCTTGGCCAAGGCACTGGCCTAAGGCGCCCCACGGCGCGGCACCCACCCCACGGGCGGCAGATAGCGCTGGCCTGAGGCCCTAGCCGCGGATGCAGTTTCCGCTTGAGACGCCGGTCGTCAGCTCAGGCGCTTGGGCCGCGACGGGGGCAAGTTCGCTCATCGTGAGCGCGTAGCCGACATTCGCGGTCTTGGCATTGCGCGCAAAGACCACCCCGGCGACGGCACCGTCGACGGTGAGCAGCGGTCCGCCGGAATTGCCTTCTTTCACGTCGGCCGCCAAGGTGTACAGCTCGCGTTGTGTCTGGGTCGTGCCGTAGATGTCTGGAACCGTCGCGGTGGAGACCGACATCACCGACGCGCCACCGGCGGTGAACGGACCGCCAAAGGGATAGCCCTCGATGGCGGCGTTCGTTCCCGCGGCGAGCGTGCCGACACGCGCCAGCGGCTGGGCCTTCAGACCGGAAACGAGTATGACCGCGAGATCCATTTCCGGATCGAAGTAGACGATCGAGCCCTGCAGCGACTGGCCGTTTGGCGCCTCGATCACCGGCTCCGTGACCCCCGCAACGACGTGCGCGTTCGTG
>JANXTJ010000252.1 GCA_025352485.1 Salinibacterium sp. | reverse complement strand
TGATCGCCAAGATCCGGTGGGACGCCGTGCAGGTGCTCGCCGCGAATAACAGCCCGATCGCTGAGCCGTTCCCACTCGGACACCGGCAGCCGCTCATCCCCCCCTTCGGTGCAATTTTCATGGCAACCGAGCCGGAGGCCGAGGTCGATCAGTGGCTGCGGCGCGCGCCCGACGATAGCCAGGATCGCCGTGATCTCAATCAGGCACTGCTGGATAAGGTGCGCGAGCGAGGGTACTCACTTCTGACCGCGAAGCCGGAGGTACTTCAGCGCCACGAGGCGCTGCTCAGTGAATTCGAGCGCTCAGACCGCCTTCCGCGCCATGAGCGGGTGGTGCGCCAGGCCACCTCCGATCTCGCCGATCACTTCACGCCCGATCTCGTGCCGGGTATGCGTTACGACCTCGCGACCATCGTCGTGCTGGTGCCCACCCCCGCGGGCCTGCCCCCGATGGCCCTGCGCTTGACCGGCCTGCCGCAAGACGCTCCGACCGACCAAATCGAGTCGTGGATCGGGCGGCTCAAGCAGGTTGCCGAATCGGCACACGCACGGTCATGAGCGGCGCGGGCAGAATCACCGTCAGCGTCTCGCACGCGGTGGCGGCCGTCGAGATCGACAATCCCGCTCGGCGCAACGCCCTGACTCGAGACATGTGTGTGCAGCTTCAGGAGCTCATGCCTCGGCTCGACGCCGATCCCGCCGTCACCGTGGTGACCCTTCGCGGCGCCGGGGATACCTTCTGCGCCGGGGCGGCCATCAACGAGCTGCCGGAGGTGCTCTTAGGTCGACGTGAGGGTGATGGCGGGATCGATCAGCTGAGCAAGGCTGACGACGCCATCACCGCCGTCAGTAAGCCGACGATTGCCCTCGTCGATGGCGCCTGCATCGGTGCCGGCTGGCAAATCGCCTCAGCCTGCGATTTTATTGTCGCAAGCGGTCGGTCCGTCTTCGCCATTACCCCGGCCAAGATCGGGATCCTGTACCCGCGAACCGGCATCGAGCGGCTGGTGCGCATGGTCGGCCCTGCCACGGCAAAGTTCATCCTCTTCTCGGCAGAGACGTTCCCGGCCACACAGGCGCAGGCACTAGGCCTGGTGGCCGACGTGGTTTCGGACGACGACTTCACGCAACATTGCGCCGCCCTCGTGGAGTCGGTGCTCGGCCGCTCCCGTTTTTCGATTCACACCCTTAAGCGCCTGGTCGACCTGACGGCGGTCAACTCGGGCGAGCTCGATCAGGAGTGGGATGACGCGTGGGCCGCCATGACGGGTAGCCCCGATATGGAAATCGGCGTTGACGCATTCCTGACCCGGACGCCGCCAGAGTTTCGGTGGAGCCCGCCGTGACCCAGGCGGGGACGGCGGGGCAGGCGCACGTATCGGGGCCGCTCGGGCCGCGGCATAACTCAACACTTGTTGAGATAAGCCTCCTCCGGTTACAGTGGAAAAATGTCGACCGATCACGACCGCGTCTCCGCCGGTCGACCGCAGGGGCGCCGCCCCGGGGCGAGCAGCTCGCGCCAGACGATTTTGGATGCAGCCCGCAGTCGTTTCGCGCGGGACGGATACGCCGGCTCGACGATCCGAAAGATCGCGGACGATGCCGCAGTCGATGCCTCCCTCGTCATGCAGTTCTTCGGAACGAAGGAGCAACTGTTCGCGGCCGTGATGTCGATCACGCCGGGTGCCCTGGCGCGCATGGCGGAGGCATTCGATGGGCCGACCGACACTCTCGGCGAGCGGGTCACGCGCGCCTATCTGGGGGTGTGGGAGGGGGACCCGCGCGACTCGGAACCGCTCTTGGCGATGCTTCGGGCCGCGATCAGCAACGAGCAGGCGTCGGCCCAGGTTCGCGAATTCGTTCAGGAAAGGCTGCTGGATGCGCGCGGATCGCGACTAAACAACGACACCGACATGACGCTTCGCGCGGGCATCGCCGCCTCAATGCTGGTGGGCGTGATCGTGGGGCGACGCATCGTGCAGGTGCCTGCTCTGGTGAACGAAGACCTGGAAGCGCTGATCGCACGAATCGCACCCGGCATCCACGCGATCCTCACCGCGCAGCCCGAACTACGGCAGCGCTAACTACGGCAGCCCGAACAAACTACATCCACCATCGGCCCGAACAGAAAGTTTTCAGCCCATGAATACCGAAGAAGCTATTCTCCTGCCGTCGCTGCCCTATGACGTGGCGGCCGACCCGAGCCTGTACGCCGCGTTCGGGCCCGGCAGCCAAGTGCTTCCCGCCGGCTTCCAGACGACTCCGCAGTTCGCCCCGATCCCCGTCGAGATCGTGTTCGAGAAGGATGTCGCCGTCACGATGCGCGACGGCGTCACCATCTACGTCGATGTGCTGCGCCCGGTCGGCGCCGAGAAGGTTCCGGTCATCGTGTCGTGGAGCCCGTACGGC
>JANXTJ010000105.1 GCA_025352485.1 Salinibacterium sp. | reverse complement strand
CAACTGACCCTCGTCGCGGTCGTTCTGCTGCCGGTGCTGGTGATCGCCCAGCGCCGCGTCGGGCAGGTGCGCGCGCGTATCGCGACCAAGACCCAAGAGTCGCTCAGCGAGATGACCGCGATCACGCAGGAGGCCCTGAGTGTCTCGGGCATTTTGCTGGCCAAGAGCTTCAACCAGCAGAGAGCCGAGACGGGGCGTTACGACGCCGAGAACCAGAACCAGATCTCGCTGCAGGTGCGCCAGCAGATGAGTGGCCAGTGGTTTTTCGCGATGGTCAGCATCGTCCTCTCGATCATTCCCGCGGTTATTTACGTCGTCGCCGCGTACCTCATCACCGGCGGCGTCAACGTCACGGCGGGAACCATCGTGGCATTCACGACGGTGCAGGCGCGGCTCATGTTTCCGTTGCTGGGTCTACTGCGGGTGGCGCTCGACCTGCAGACCTCCTCCGCGCTCTTCGCCCGCATCTTCGAATACCTCGACCTGGTTCCGGCGATTGCCGATACGAAGGATGCCCGCGCGGTCGACAGGGCGGAGCTTGGCCGGGTGGCCTTCGACGACGTCGTTTTCCGCTATCCGGATGCGCCCGCCGACTCGCCCGCCACCCTCAAGGGCGTCTCATTCAGCATCGAACCCGGTCAGTTCGCCGCGTTCGTCGGGCCTTCCGGCGCGGGCAAAACGACCGTCTCCTATCTGATCCCGCGTCTGCACGACGTCACCAGCGGTCGCGTGCTATTCGGAGGTGCCGACGTCCGCGAGCTTGCGGGCGAGTCGCTCGTGGGCAACATCGGCATCGTCAGCCAAGAGACCTACCTGTTTCACGCCACCATTGCGGAGAACCTGCGGTACGCCAAGCCAGAGGCCAGCCAAGATGAGCTCGAGGCGGCAGCGAGGGCGGCCAACATCCACGACACCATCGACTCGTTTCCCGACAAGTACGACACGGTGGTGGGGGAGCGCGGGTACCGGCTCTCCGGGGGCGAGAAGCAGCGCATCGCGATCGCGCGAGTGTTACTCAAAGACCCGCCCGTGCTCATCCTCGATGAAGCCACGAGTGCCCTCGACGCCATCTCTGAGCGCGTCGTGCAGGCGGCGCTCGACACGGCATCCAGGGGTCGGACGACGATCGCGGTGGCTCACCGGCTGTCGACGGTGATCGCTGCCGATGTGATCTTTGTCGTCGTGGCCGGCCGCATCGTGGAGCAGGGCACCCACGACGAGTTGCTGGCGTCCGGGGGCACCTACTCCTCGCTGTACGCGCAGCAGCTGCGCTAGCGGCTCGCGCCCGCGTAGGGGCTGACCCCCCTGTTGCGGGACTGTGCCGCCGAACCGCGCGCGATTAGCGTGGGAAATCTGGGGTACGGTCTGCTTTTGCGTCCCCGGGTTTCGAGTGCCGAAAGGAGTGTGAAAGTTGTCGTCTTTGGCCGAGATCTTGATCATTCGTGGCCTCATGCCCATCGAGAGCCTCGACGCCATCAGCGGCAATCAGGCCGAGGATGATCTCGAGGTTCTCCGGCTCATCGAGAAGGGCCACATCACCGACGCGCAGGTCGCCTCGGCGCGCGCCGCGCAGGCCGGCTTCCCGTTTGTCGAACTCGTCGATTTTCCGATCGACCGCAACGTCGTCTCCCTCGTGCCGGCGCTGCTCTGCCGCCGCCACGTTTTGCTGCCGATCGCCATGAACGGCAACCGGCTGATCGTGGCGATGGCCGACCCCGGCAACGTCTTCGCGCTCGACGACGTGCGGGCCGCGACCCGGCTGATCGTCGAGCCCGTCGTTGCCGAACGCGGCGATCTCTACTCCACCATCAACCGCTACCTTCGCGCCGACGGCGAACTCGGCGAGCTCACCACCGCACTCGAGGTCGAGAACGCTCCTGACAACGCGGTCGCTCTGATCGACAATGGCGACGATGACGCCCCCATCGTGCGCTTCGTCAACCTGCTGATAACGCAGGCGATTCAGGATCGCGCCTCCGACATCCACATTGAACCGGGCGAACATGACCTGCTCGTTCGCTACCGCATCGATGGCGTGCTGCACGAGATGCAGCACGCCCCGCGCAGCATTCAGGCCGGGGTCATTTCGCGGCTGAAGATCATGGCCGACATCGACATCTCGGAGCGCCGCAAGCCGCAGGACGGCCGGATGTCATTTGTGCACGGTGGCCGCCAGATTGACCTGCGAGTGGCGACCCTGCCCACCGTGCACGGCGAAAAAGTAGTCATGCGAATTCTCGACACCTCGAGCACGACGCTGGGCATGGATCAGTTGTACCTGCTTGAGCGCAACGCGGAAGCCTACAAGCGCTCGTACACGAAGCCGTACGGCATGATTCTGGTGACCGGCCCCACCGGCTCCGGCAAGTCGACCACGCTCTACACGACGTTGCACGCCGTCGCCCGACCCGAGATCAACGTCATCACCGTCGAAGATCCGGTGGAATACCGCATGGCCGGCATCAATCAGGTGCAGGTCAACCCCAAGGCCGGGCTCACGTTTGCCAGCGCCCTGCGGTCGATTCTGCGATCAGACCCCGACGTCGTGCTGCTCGGCGAAATTCGCGACCACGAGACCGCCCAGATCGCCATCGAGGCATCGCTCACTGGGCACCTCGTGCTCTCCACATTGCACACCAACGACGCCCCCAGCGCGATCACCCGACTCACCGAGATGGACATCGAGCCGTTCCTGGTCGGCTCGGCGCTCGACTCGGTCGTGGCCCAGCGGCTCGCTCGGCGCCTGTGCGAGCGCTGCCGCGAGGCCTACCAAGCGCCGGCCAACGACCTCGTCGCGCTTGGCCTCGGCTACAACCCGCAGTTGGAGGCGCCTCCCACGCTTTACCGCCCCATCGGCTGCCAGGCCTGCTCGAATACCGGTTACAAGGGCCGTGTCGCCATCCATGAGGTCATGACGGTCACCGAGGAGATCGAGCGCCTCGCGGTGGCCCGCTCATCCAGTGCCGAAATCGGCCGCATGGCCGTGCAGCAGGGCATGACCACACTGCGCCAAGACGGTTGGGCAAAAGCTCAACTCGGCATCATTTCTATCGATGAAATCTTCCGGGTCGTCGCCTGATACCTGGCACCACACACAGCGGGCGGGGGCCCGTGTTATGAGGGGAAACAGCGTGAACCAAGCAGCACCGTACGGGGCGCCGGACGTGACGGCATACCCGCCAGCCGGCATGGCATATGCCTTCCCGCCGCCGGTCGCGCAGCAGAATTTTCCGCCGCCGGGGTTCGGCGCCCACGCCGACGTGGTCACTCCGACCTATCCGTCGCAGGATGACGTCACCCGGGCGGCCTTGGCGACGGCCGACCCCGACCTCATCAACGCGCTCATGGACGTCGTTCGACTCGGCGCATCCGACCTCCATGTCTCCAGCAACGCCTCACCCATGCTGCGCATTGACGGCGCGCTGCGCCCGATCGACGGTGCACCGGTCTGGAACAGCTCGCGGGTGCGAGCCGCGCTACAGAGCGTCATCAACCCCAAACAGCGCGCCATTTTCGATGAAGAGCTCGAGCTCGACTTTGCGTACACGATCTCGTCGAACGCCAGATTTCGCGTCAACATTTACCAGCAGCGCGGCGACGTCGGAGCGGCGTTCCGTCTCATCCCCACCGAAATCAAGCAACTGCACGAACTCGGGGTGCCCGACTCGGTCGGCCGGTTCGCCACCCTACCCCGCGGCCTGGTGCTCGTCACCGGCCCCACCGGCTCCGGCAAGTCGACCACTCTGGCGGCACTCGTCGACCTCGTCAACCGCACGCGCACCGACCACATCGTGACAGTCGAAGACCCCATCGAGTTTTTGCACACCAACCAGAAAGCTCTCGTCAACCAACGCGAGGTGGGGGCAGACACCCACAGCTTTGCGGCCGCACTCAAACACGTGCTGCGCCAAGACCCCGACGTCATTCTGATCGGTGAGCTTCGTGACCTTGAGACCATCTCCGTCGCCCTCACCGCGGCAGAGACCGGCCACCTCGTGTTCGCGACCCTGCACACTCAGGATGCCCCGCAAACCATTGACCGCGTCATCGACGTGTTTCCGCCCCACCAGCAGGGGCAGGTGCGAGCCCAGCTCGCGGCGACATTGCAGGGAGTGGTCTTCCAAACGCTCGTGAAGCGGGCAGTCGGAAAGGGCAGGGCCGTGGCCACCGAGGTGCTGGTCACCACGCCGGCCGTGGCCAACCTGATCCGGGAAGGCAAGACCTACCAGATTCCGACGGCGATGCAGGCGGGCCGTGAGGTGGGCATGCACACCATGGATCAGCACCTGGCCGAGCTGGTGAACACCGGGGTTATTACTCGGGCCGCCGCGCTCGAGAAGGCCCACGACCTCGATAGTTTCGATCGGCTCGTGCACCGCACCGACCCGACAGATGGCGCGGGGGCCAACTCCGCTTCGTACGGTGTTGACTACGGCGACGCCTACACGGCAACGACCCAGAGGACCATCTGATGGCCACCGCACTGACTTTCGCCTATCGCGGCCGGGACGCCTCCGGCAAAGTCGTCAAGGGTCGCGTCGATGCGCCGACCGAGTCGGCGGTCGTGACCCGACTGCGCGTGATGGGGGTCGCCCCGATCTCGATCGTGCCGGCGGCCGCCGCGACCGGGCTCAATATGGAGATCAATCTCGGTTTCACCAAGCGGGTGAAGACGAAGGATCTGGCGATCGTCAGCCGCCAGATGGCAACCATGATTTCGTCAGGTCTCTCGCTATTGCGCACTCTCACGATCGTCACGGAGCAGACCGAGAGCAAGCCGCTTTCGAAGGCCTTCGACCTGGTGCGCACCGAGGTTGAGGCCGGAGCCTCGCTGTCAGACGCCCTAGCCAAGCATCCCGACACGTTCCCGCCGCTTATGCTCAACCTCATTCGTGCGGGCGAAACCGGCGGATTTCTCGAGAGCGCGCTGGAATCCATCGCCGTTAACTACGAGGCGAAGGTCAAGCTCACCGGGCGTATCAAGGCCGCTCTGACCTACCCGGTGGTCGTGCTTCTGATCGCGGTGGTCGCCGTGGCGGCGATGCTCATCTTCATCGCTCCGGTGTTCGAGGCGATGTTCAAGCAGCTCGATGCGCCGCTGCCGGCGCCCACCCAGTTTCTGGTCGTGCTGTCGCACGGTATGGTCTTCATCGCTCCGATTACCGCAATTCTCGGGGTGGCTTTCGCGATCTGGTGGCGCAAAAACAAGAACGAGGAGAGGGTGCGGCGGGTCGTCGATCCGCTTCGCCTGAAAGTGCCGGTATTTGGTGAACTTTCCAAGAAGGTGGCAGTCGCCCGGATGACGCGCAACCTCGCCACCATGATGTGCGCGGGCGTTCCTATCCTCAAGTCGCTGTCTATCGTCGGCTCGACTTCGGGCAACTGGGTGATCGAGCAGGCGCTGATCAAGGTGTCGGATTCGGTGCGGCAGGGCCAGTCGATTGCCGCCCCCCTCGCACAGGAGAAGATTTTTCCCACCATGGTCACGCAAATGATCTCGGTCGGTGAAGATTCCGGCTCCCTCGAGGTCATGCTGCGCAAGGTGAGCGACTTCTATGACCAGGAGGTCGAGTCGATGACCGAGCAGCTCACCGCCCTGATCGAGCCGTTGATGATCGCGGTGATCGGCGTTCTGATCGGCGGCATGATCGTGGCGCTGTACATGCCGATCTTCGACATCTACAACCACATCAAGTAGCACGGGCGCGAGCCGGCCCTCGCCGCGGCAGACCCCCTTGTATTGGGGTCGCCGCATCGGTCAAAACCCCCCCTTCAAGGGATTCTCAGGGTGGATGCCGCGCAGGAGGCTGTACGCAGGGGGTCGATAACACGGGGGCCACCTGTCCACACAATCTCAATCAGACAGGAAACACGCACATGATTCAGCAGATGAATAAGGCGATGACCAAGCGTCGCGACGCCGTCATGGCCGGTGAGAAGGAACAGGGCTTCACCCTGATCGAGCTCATGGTCGTCATCATCATCATCGGTATTCTCGCGGCAATCGCGATTCCGGTGTTCCTCAACCAGCGCCAGCAGGCTTGGGACGCATCGGTGAAGGCCGACCTCGCCACCATCGCCATCGCGGCGGAGTCGTTCGCCACGGCGAACAACGGCTCGTACACGGGTATGGTTCTCGGCCCGGTCACGGTGGTGGGTTCGTTGCGCGACAAGTACTCGGTCAAGACAACTACGGGCAACATATTCA
>JANXTJ010000195.1 GCA_025352485.1 Salinibacterium sp. | reverse complement strand
CCTCATAAAGGTCGGAGAACACCGAGTTGCGGCTGATCGCCTCGAGTGTGGGTCGCCCGACGAAGCGCAGCGCGTTTACGGTCGCCACGACATGCACGTCATGGCCGGCGAGCACGAGTGCGCGCACGACGGTGACGGCCTTATAGGCCGCAATGCCGCCGGTGACTCCGACGACGATGTTCACGTCTGTGCCGACTCAGCTCGCCGCGTACCCGTGACGCCGGTTACTCTTCGCTCAACCGCTTGAGCTCGAGCTTGTCGTTGTTGATCTCGCGCAGGGCGACGGAGAGCGGCTTGTCATCGATGGTCGAGTCGACGAGCGGCCCGACATTGTCGAACAGGCTGCCCTCGTGCAGGTCGGCGTAGTAGTCGTTGATCTGACGCGCACGCTTGGAGGCGAAAATCACGAGCTGGTACTTGGAGTCGACCTTCGAGAGCAGCTCGTCGATGGGCGGGTCAATGATTCCCGAGTGCTTATCAACCATGGTTGTGCTCCTTGATGCCTTGTGTGCAGTGGCTATCCCTGGCGGGAAGAGGGCGCGCGAAAAGGCGCATCCATCAATTCTACGACCTCGGCGGCCGCTTGACTGACTTCGCGGTTGACGACTTTGGCGTCGAACTCGTCTTGGGCAGCCAATTCGATCTTCGCGGTCTCGAGCCTGCGCTGCTGTTCGTCGACACCTTCGGTGCCGCGCCCGGTAAGCCGGCGCACCAGTTCTTCCCAGGTTGGTGGCAGGAGAAAAATGAGCCGAGCCTCCGGCATGACCCTCCGCACGGAGCGTGCACCCTGAAGGTCGATCTCGAGGAGCACCCGTTTTCCGGCCGCCAGAGCCGCATCGATGGGCGGCCGCGGGGTGCCGTAGCGGTACGAGTTGTGCACCACGGCCCACTCCAGCAACTCGTTGTCGGCGATCATCCGATCAAATTCTTCGTCGCTGACAAAGTAGTAGTGCACACCGTGCACCTCGCCGGAGCGCGGCGAGCGGGTCGTCGCTGACACGCTCAACTGCACGTCGGGATGATGGTCGCGGATGTAGGCGGAGACGGTGCCCTTGCCGACCGCGGCCGGGCCCGCCAGGACGACGAGTTTGCTCGGTGCCGGGCCTTGGCGGGCGACGAGGAAGTCGTGCAGCTTCTGGCGCTGGCGCACGCCGAGCCCCCCTACCCGCTTCTTGTCGGAGATCTCGAGCTGCTCCATGACACGGCCGGTGCGGGTCGGGCCGAGGCTCGGCACACTGCCGAGAAGCTCCGACACCCGCAGCGAAGCCTCGGCGCTGTCTGGATCACTCCATGCCACCTGTGCGGCATCCAGAGCGGTACGAATGCGGGTCGCGACCGCGCGTTTGACCGTCGCGCGTGCTTGGCGGGCGGCGACCGCGGCGCGCCCCGCCGCGATACGGTCGACCTCTGGTGGTGCCGGGCGTGCGCTCACGGCGCTGCTTCGGCGAGCTCTGCTGCCTGCCGGGCGATCGTGAAGTCGATCTGGTCCGGCCCAGAACGCAACACGGCGCGCGAAACGCTCACGATGATGTTGGTCGCCGCCGCGCCGTAGAGCTTCGGGATGTCGCCAAAGAGCGCCCCCTGCTCCCCGAAACCGGGCGCGAGCACCGGGGTCTTGACCAGACGGGCGGTGGCGATGCCGTAGTCGGCCAGGTCGACGGTCGACCCCAAAACCAGACCGATCGGCCCGAGGCCCGCTGCCGTCGCGTTCAACTCATCCACTCGTGCCACGATACCGGCGGCGACCGACTCGCCCGAGCCGGTGATCAGCGCCGTCTGCGTCGACACTCCCTCGGGATTGGAGGTGGCCGCGAGGATGAAGATGCCCTTACCGTGCGCCTTCGCCAGTTCGATCGGGGCGGCGAGCGACCCGACCCCCTGGTAAGCGCTCGCCGTCATGGCGTCAGTCTCCAACGGCGAACCCGGGGTCAACCATGCCTCACCGTAGGCTGCGACGCTAGTGCCGACATCGCCGCGTTTGGCGTCGGCAATCACCAGCAGGCCCGCCGCACGGGCCGCGGCGAGAACGGATTCCAGCGCGGCGTAGCCGAGGGAGCCGTGTCGTTCGAAGAAGGCGACTTGGGGCTTGACGATTCCAATGACGCCGGCCGCGGCATCCACCACTCTGAGCCCGAAATCACGTGCCCCCTGCGCAGAATCGGCCAGCCCCCACTCGGCGAGCAGAAACGGGTGCGGATCGATACCGACGCAGAGCCGGCCCCTGGTCTCGAAGACCGTGGTCAGTCGATCGCCGAATGCGGGGGCGAACGGACGCTCAGGCATGGGCACGCTGGTGCGCAATAGCAAGTCGCTCGGCCCGCTCGATGGCATAATCCTGCAACGACTTCACGTCGAAGCCGTCACGAATCGCCTCGAACGATGCCACGGCCGCCCCGAGCTGCGCGATCGTGGTGAACAACGGCTTGTCAGCCGCAACCGTGGCCGTGCGAATCTCGTAGCCATCGGCGCGAGCGCTGCGCCCGCTGGGGGTGTTGATCACGACATCAACCTGGCCGCTATTGATCAACTCCACAATCGACGGCTCGCCCTCGACGACGGCCTGCCCCATGAAGTACTTGCGCACGACCCTGGCCTCAATGCCGTTTCGGGCCAGAACCTCGGCCGTGCCCTCTGTCGCCAAAATCGTGAAGCCGAGCTGTGCCAACCGCAGGATCGGCAGCACAATGGCCCGTTTGTCGCGGTCGGCAACCGAGACGAATACCGCGCCAGCGGAAGGAAGACCCCCGTAGGCGGCCTCCTGACTCTTGGCGAAGGCCTTCGGGAAGTTCGAGTCGATGCCCATGACCTCGCCGGTCGAGCGCATCTCCGGACCGAGCACGGAGTCCACGACGTGACCCTCCACCGTGCGGAACCGCTTGAACGGCAACACCGCCTCCTTGACGGCGACAGGAGCATCCATCGGAACGATCGAGCCGTCCTGCACGGGCAGCAGCCCGGAATCCACCAGCTCGCGGACGGTGCGGCCGACCATGATCAGTGCTGCGGCCTTCGCGAGCGGAATCCCGAGCGCCTTCGACACGAACGGCACCGTGCGTGAAGCCCGCGGATTGGCCTCCAGTACGTAGAGAATCCCCTGGCCGATCGCGAACTGAACGTTGAGCAGGCCGCGCACGCCGACGCCGGCGGCGATGGCCCGAGTGGCGTCGCGCACTCGATTGATGACGTCACGGCCGAGTGTGACCGGCGGCAGGGTGCACGACGAGTCGCCGGAGTGAATGCCGGCTTCCTCGATGTGTTCCATGATCCCGCCGATATAGAGGTCAGTGCCGTCGTAGAGCGCGTCGACATCGATCTCGATGGCGTCGTCGAGGAATCGGTCGACGAGCAGCGGCGATCCCGGCGCGACAATGCCGAGGTCTTTTACCCGCTCAAAGTAGTCGATCACCGACTCGGAGTCGTACAAGATCTCCATCCCACGGCCACCGAGCACGTGGCTAGGGCGCACCAGCACCGGGAAGCCGATGTCCTCCGCGATGACCACGGCTTCTTCCACGGTCGTGGCCGTGCCATTTTTCGGCGAGAGCAGCTTCGCGTCGTCGAGAATTGTCGAGAACAGACCGCGCTCCTCGGCCAGATCGATCGCCTCGGGCGTTGTGCCGAGGATCGTGACCCCGGCATCTTTCAACCCCTGTGCCAGCCCCAGCGCGGTCTGCCCGCCGAGCTGCACAATCACACCGATCAGCTCACCCGACTGTGACTCAGCGTGCAGGATCTCGAGCACGTCTTCGAGGGTGAGCGGCTCGAAGTAGAGCCGGTCACTGGTGTCGTAGTCGGTGGAGACCGTCTCCGGGTTGCAGTTGATCATGATCGTCTCGTAGCCGGCGTCGGCGAGAGCGAAGGATGCGTGCACGCACGAGTAGTCGAACTCGATTCCCTGCCCGATGCGGTTCGGCCCCGAGCCGAGGATGACGACTTTCTGACGGTTCGAGGCCAGCACTTCGGTCTCGGAGTCGTAGCTGGAGTAGTGGTACGGCGTGAGTGCAGGAAATTCTCCCGCGCAGGTGTCCACGGTCTTATAGACCGGGCGCACGTCGAGCTCCCAGCGACGGGCACGCACCGCCGACTCGCTGACTCCGCGCAGCTGGGCGATCTGCAGGTCGCTGAAGCCGTGGTCTTTACCGTGGCGAAGCAGAGCGGCATCCAGCGGAGTCGGGGCCGCTAACTCGGCGGCAACCTCGTTGATCAGCGCAATCTGATCGACGAACCATGGGTCGATGCCGGTGGCGTCAAAAACCTCCTGGATCGTGGCGCCTGCACGCATCGCCTGCTGCACCGTGACGATGCGCCCATCGGTCGGAACGCTCGCCACAGCGAGCAGCTCGTCCTTGTTGCCGGGCTCGCCGGCCCAGTGGAAACTGCTGCCGCGCTTTTCGAGCGAGCGCAGGGCCTTCTGCAGCGCCGTCGAATAGTTGCGGCCGATCGCCATCGCCTCGCCCACCGACTTCATCGTGGTGGTCAGGCGGGTATCCGCGGCCGGGAACTTCTCGAAGGCGAAGCGCGGCACCTTCACGACCACGTAATCGAGCGTGGGCTCGAAGGATGCCGGTGTGACCTTGGTGATGTCGTTAGGGATCTCGTCGAGTCGGTAGCCAATCGCCAGCTTCGCGGCGATCTTAGCGATCGGGAAGCCGGTCGCCTTCGAGGCCAGAGCGCTCGAGCGCGAGACTCGCGGGTTCATTTCGATGACGATCACGCGACCGGTGGCTGGCTCGACCGCGAACTGGATATTGCAGCCGCCGGTGTCCACGCCAACGGCGCGGATGATGTCGATGCCGATGTCGCGCAGGTTCTGATACTCGCGGTCGGTCAGCGTCAGCGCCGGCGCCACCGTAATGGAGTCGCCGGTGTGGACTCCCACCGGGTCGACATTCTCGATCGAGCACACGACGACGGTATTGTCGGCGGTGTCGCGCATGAGTTCGAGCTCATACTCTTTCCAGCCGAGGATCGACTCCTCGAGCAGCACCTCGGTGGTGGGGCTCTGGTGCAGGCCGTCTGTCACCATGCGGATTAGTTCGGTGGGGTTATAGGCAAACCCGGAGCCGAGTCCGCCCATGGTGAATGACGGCCGAATCACCAGCGGGTAGCCGAGGTCTTCGGCAAACTCGACGGCCTCATTCACGGTGTGTGCGATGTGGCTCCTGGCCACATCGGCGCCGGCGTCAAGAACGAGCTGCTTGAAGATTTGGCGATCCTCGCCCTTGTTGATTGCCTCGAAGTTCGCGCCGATCAGCTCGACGTTGTATTTCGTCAAGATTCCGTGCTTATGCAGGTCAATCGCGGCGTTCAGGGCGGTCTGGCCGCCCAGCGTCGGCAGGATGGCATCCGGCTTCTCTTTGGCGATGATCGTCTCGATCACCTGCCAAGTGATCGTCTCGATGTAGGTGGCATCGGCAAAGTCGGGGTCTGTCATGATCGTCGCAGGGTTGGAGTTGACGAGGATCACCCGCACCCCCTCCTCGCGCAACACCCGGCAGGCCTGCGTGCCGGAATAGTCAAACTCCGCCGCCTGACCAATGACAATGGGGCCAGAACCGATGACCAGGACCGAGTTGATGTCTGCGCGCTTAGGCACGGGATTCCTTGCTCGCGACAACGAGGTCGCGGAAACGATCGAACAGGTAATTGGCATCGTGCGGGCCGGCAGCAGCCTCGGGGTGGTACTGCACAGAGAACGCCGGGATGTCGATCGCGCTCAAGCCCTCGACGACGTTGTCGTTGAGGTTGACGTGGCTCACCGACACCCGGCCGAAACCGGCCGGAGACTCGGTGACCTCGCCGATCGGGGCATCCACGGCAAAGCCGTGATTGTGGCTGGTGATCTCGGTGCGACCGGTCGCCACATCGATGACCGGCTGGTTGATGCCACGGTGGCCGAAGGGCAGCTTGTAGGTCTCGAAGCCGAGCGCCCGACCGAGCAACTGGTTGCCGAAGCAGATTCCGAAGAACGGCAGACCGGCTCGCAAGATGCCCCGCAACAGCTCGACGTGACGATCGGATGCCGCCGGGTCGCCCGGCCCATTCGAGAAGAATGCCGCCACCGGCTCGATCGCCAGCAGGCCCTCGAGGGTCACGGACTGGGGCAGGACATGCACATCGAAGCCGCGTGCGGCCAGGTAGTTCAGGGTGGATGTCTTGACGCCGAGGTCGAGCACGGCGACGCGCCCGATCGCCGTCGACGTCGTGCTGACCGTCGCCGGGATGACGTAACCCTCAATGGTTGACACCTCGGCAGAGAGGTTGCGCCCCGACATTTCGATGCCACCGCGTACGATATCGAGCTGCTCCGATTCGCCGAGCGCGGCATCAGCACCGGAGAAAACCCCGCCGCGCATCGCTCCGACGTCGCGCAGGCGTCTCGTGACGGCACGGGTATCGATGCCGCTGATGCCGACGACTCCGGCGCCAATCAGCTCGTCGTCGAGCGAGCCGGTTGAGCGATAGTTGGAGACGATCCGGCTGGGGTCACGCACCACGAAGCCTGCGACCCAGATCCGGGCCGATTCGGAATCCTCGGCGTTGACCCCGGTGTTGCCGATATGTGGCGCCGTCATAACGACGATCTGGCCCGCGTAGCTCGGGTCGGTGAGTGTCTCTTGATACCCGGTCATTCCGGTCGCGAAGACGACCTCACCGAGGGTGCGGCCGAGCGCGCCGTAGGCACGGCCGGGGTAGCGGCTGCCGTCTTCCAGGACGAGAACGGCCGGAGCGAAGGCGCTCACGCGGCTTTCCTCGCCAGCAGCGAATCGACGGCAAACTCGAAACTTGCCCAGTCATCGAACCGAAAGTAGCTGTCGACGATTCGATCGCCCAAAGACCACTCCAACAATTCGAGGCCATCTTGTTCGACGACGCGGTCGATCGTCCAGGTAGCCTTTCGCAGGTCGCGCAGGTCTGCGCGGGGAATCCATTTGTCGTCGGTGCCGTCGATGTGTACGAGTACTCCGTTTTCCGCGACCGTCACCGCGACGTTGCCGCGGAAGCCGAGTCCGTGCACGGCGATCCGGTTCAGCGGCTCCCCCGCGCTGGTCGTCGCCACATACTTGCCGGAAAAAATTCCGATCGCAGCGCCGAGTTGGGCGGGCGCGTCTAGCGGCTTCGCAATGCCGGCCTGGCGGCGCAGCCGTGCCCGCCAGCCGAGGGCCATGAGCAGCAGCAGCAGCACGAGGATGGCGATCACGATCGCCATAAGTTCGGGTCTGTTCATTTTTGTGAGGCCTCCCTGGCCACAGCCTGTGCTGCTACTTCATGGGCATCGACCAGTTCCCCGTCGAGAACGGTCGGATAACCGTGGTGAATGGTGGCCAGCACCCTGCCGGGTAGTTTGTAGCCGAGGTAGGGCGAATTCAGGCCCTTGCCACGGAGGTCAGTCGTGGCGAAAGTGCGGGTCACCGCTGGGTCATACAGGGTCAGGTGCGCGGGGCTTCCGAGGGCGAACGCAGCGTCATAACCGGCGAGTTGACCGATGTCTGCGGGCTTGCGCGACAGCACCCGGGCGATGTCACCCCAGTCGAGCTGGCCGGATTCGACCACGGCGGCGTGCACGACGCTGAGCGCGGATTCGAGCCCCACCATGCCGTTGGCCGCCTCATCCCACGCGCATTCCTTCGCCTCGGGGGGATGCGGAGCGTGATCGGTGGCCACGATATCGATGGTGCGGTCGGCCAACGCGGCCCGCAAAGCGAGAACGTCCTCGTCGCGGCGCAGTGGTGGGTTGACCTTGAAGCGGGAGTCGTATCCGGCGGCGAGCTGTTCGGTGAGCAGGAGGTGGTGCGGGGTGACTTCTGCCGTGACATCGACCCCTCTGGCCTTGGCCCAGCGGATCACCTCGACGCTGCCAGCAGTCGATACGTGGCAGATGTGCAGGCGTGCTCCGACGTGCTGCGCCAGCAGCACATCGCGCGCGATGATCGACTCCTCGGCGACCGCCGGCCAGCCGGTCAGGCCCAGTTCGCTCGACAGCGCCCCCTCGTTCATTTGGGCGCCGACGGTCAGGCGCGGCTCCTGGGCGTGCTGCGCCACAACCCCGCCAAATGTCTTGACGTATTCCAGCGCGCGGCGCATCAGGAGCGCGTCGCTGACGCAGTGTCCGTCGTCGGAAAAGACCCGCACCCGCGCGCGCGATTGTGCCATCGCGCCGATTTCGGAGAGCTGCTGCCCCGCCAGCCCCGCGGTCACAGCGCCGATCGGCTGCACCGTCACATAGCCGTGTCGCTGCCCGAGCGAGTGGACCTGTTCGACGACACCGGCCGTATCTTGCACGGGCATGGTGTTTGCCATCGCGAATACGGCGGTGAAGCCACCGATTGCGGCAGCCCTCGAGCCAGTCAGCACGGTCTCGCTCTGTTCGAACCCGGGTTCGCGCAGGTGGGTGTGCAGATCGACCAGGCCGGGCAGCGCGATGAGGCCGGCCGCGTCTATCGTTCGATCGGCCGTGCCAGGCGTCGTGAACACCCCGTTGTCGATGAAGAGATCCGTGCTCGTTCCGTCGGGCAGTTGTGCCCCGGTAATGAGGATGCTCATGCGACCACCGCGCCGGAGAGAAGGTTGTACAGCACGGCCATCCTTATCGAAACCCCGTTGGCGACCTGCTCTAGCACTGTCGACTGCGCGGAGTCGGCAGCGTTGGCGGAGATCTCGAGACCGCGATTCATCGGCCCTGGGTGCATCACAATGCTAGCCGCCGGCAGCCGCCCAACCCGCTCGTCATCGAGGCCCCACTGCCGCCCGTACTCCCTGGCATTGGGGAAGAATGCCGCGCTCATCCGTTCGGCCTGAATACGCAGCATCATGACGACGTCTGGCCCGTTGTCGATCGCCGCGTCGAGGTCATAACCGGCGGTGACCGGCCAACCGGCAATCGAGACCGGAAGCAGTGTCGCGGGCGCCACCAGACTGACGGTTGCACCAAGGGTCGTGAGCAGCCAGATGTTCGAGCGCGCCACCCTGGAGTGCAGGATGTCGCCGACGATAGTGACCGTCACTCCGTCGAGCCCCCTGCCGCGCGCGCCGGCGCCGTGCAGCCGACGCCTGATCGTGAAGGCGTCGAGCAGCGCTTGGGTCGGATGCTCGTGCGTGCCATCGCCGGCGTTCACGATGGCGGCGCCGATCCAGCCGGATTCTGCCAGCACCCGCGGGGCACCGGAGGCGTGGTGACGGATGACGACCCCGTCGGCGCCCATGGCGGCCAGCGTCTGCGCGGTGTCTTTGAGGCTTTCGCCCTTGGAGAGGCTGGAGCCTTTCGCGCTGAAGTTGATCACGTCGGCGCTGAGCCGCTTTGCGGCCACCTCGAAAGAGACCCGCGTGCGAGTGGAGTCCTCGAAAAACAGGTTAACCACCGTCTTGCCACGCAGGGTCGGAAGCTTTTTGACCTCGCGGTTCGCGACATCCGCCATGTCTTCGGCAATATCGAGTAGGGCGATCGCCTCATCGCGCCCGAGGTCTTTTGTGGAGAGCAGGTGCCTCATTCGATGGTCACCTCATCGATGCCGTCGGTCTCTGTCATGCGCACAAAGATGCGCTCCTCGACGGCGGTGGGAAGGTTCTTTCCCACGAAGTCGGCCCGAATCGGCAGCTCGCGATGACCACGATCGACCAGAACAGCGAGGCGCACCGCTCGCGGCCGCCCGAGGTCACTCAGGGCATCGAGCGCGCAGCGGATGGTGCGACCGGAGTAGAGCACGTCGTCGACGAGAATGACGGTCTTGCCGTCGATCCCACCGGGCGGGATGTCGGTGGGGCTCGGAGCGCGAGTCGGATTCTTGGCCAGATCATCGCGGTACATCGTGACGTCGAGCGCGCCCACGGTGCTGGTGCCCGGCTCGATGGACTGGAGCAGCGCTCCGATGCGCCGAGCGAGCAGCACTCCCCTGGTGGGGATGCCGAGAAGGATGAGATCGGAACCGGCCGCCGACGATCCCCGCTGGGACTCAAGAATCTCGTGCGAGATTCGAGTCAACGCTCTGGCGATGTCAGCCTGCTGCAAGACGATCCGTGCAGTCATCCTGACCTCCTTCCCCGCCTCTCTGGACGGAACTTAAAGGAAATCTATTGCCGTAACTATAGCGCGGGTCATCCCCACCGCTTCAACAGGTAGCGCTCAAGCAGGCCGATCAGAGCATCGGTGGCCTTGCCGAGCACGCCGAGCAAAATGATGGTCAGGAAGAGCCTGTCGATGCGCCCGGTCTGCTGGGAGTCGACCAGAAGATAGCCGAGACCGAGGGATGCCCCCAGCAGCTCGCCGGCCACCAAGAACAGCCAGGACTGCGCGAGGGCGAGTCGCAGCCCGGATATTACCGAGGGAACCACCGCGGGCAATTGCACGAGTCGCAACAACCGCAGACCCCCGAAACCGTAGGCTCGGCCGGCTTCGACCAGTTGCGGATTGACGTGGCGCAGTGCTCCGGAGACCGTCGTGTAGACCGGGAAGAAGGCGCCGATCGCGATGAGGACGACCTTGGAATCCTCGTTTATTCCGAGATACAGCCCGAGCAGCGGCACCCAGGCGAGCGAGGGCACCGCCCTAATCGCCCCCAGCGTGGGGCTCAGCAATCGCGACCCAAATCCGGAAAGCCCGACCACCGCGGCCACGATCAGCCCGACGGTCGATCCAATGGTGAAGCCGATGAGTACCCGCTGGGTCGAGATCGCGACATCGATGCCGAGGAGGCCGCGATTGGACAGGTCGACACCGGCGTTTAACACCGACAGCGGCGAGGGCAGTCGATAGGCGGGGATGAGGTGCAGCATGACGATGAGCTGCCACGCGACCAGCAGCGCGATCGGCACAATCGCGCCGACCAGCACCCGCCCCGCACGGGAGCCGCGGAATGTATTCGGGCGCGCCGCGACGGCGACCCCGGAAGTCCCCGAGGCCGCCGTCGCGGCTGTCGATGAAATGTCAGCCCACCAAAGCGGGATTCACCGCGTCGATGTAGCTGCTGTCAAAAAGCGATGACAGGGCGTCATCGACCTGACCCTGCGTAGCGACGGAGCCCGCGGAGACAAATACCGGCCCGATGATCTTCAGAACGGCCAGCTGGGCGTCGCCCGGTTTCGGGTCGACCGCGAGATTGGTGCGGTTCAGCAGCACGGAGTTAGCGATCTTGATATCGATCCCGGCGACTGACGAGAGAATCGCCGCCGTCCTGTCCGGGTTCGCGATGGCCCAGGCGCGGGCCTTCTCATAGGCATCGACAACGACCTGCGCGATGTCGGGAGACTTCTTCAGGAAGCCCTCCGTCGCGTTCAGGAAGCCGTAGCTGTTGAACTTCGGGTTGTCGTAGATGATCTTGGAACCGGCATTGACGACGCTCGCGGAGAGCAACGGGTCAAGGCCAGCCCAGGCGTCCACGGTTCCCGCCTCGAGGGCAACTTTGCCATCAGCGTGCTGCAGCTGGGTGATGGTCACCTTGTTGAGCGGGATGTTGGCCTCGGCCAGCGCCTGCAGGAGGAAGAAGTAGGGGTCGGTGCCCGCATTCGCGGCAATGTTCTTGCCGACGAGGTCGTTAACCGACGTGATCGTCGATTTCGCGCCCACCAGCAGGGCCGACCAGTTCGGCTGCGAGAAGACCTCGACGGTCTTGATCGGCGAGCCATTCGAGCGGGCGAGCAGTGCCGCAGACCCCGCGGTCGAGCCGACATCGATCGATCCGGCGAGCAGCGCGGCGTTCGCCGCGGCAGAACCGGCCGACTTGACCCAATTGACCTTGACCTTGTCACCGAAGGTCTTCTCGAGCCAACCCTGATCCTTGATGATGAGGCTGAGCGGGTTGTAGGTCGCGTAGTCGATGTTGAGGGTGGTCGCGCTCCAGCTGCTCGGCAGCGTAGAGTTCGCGGTCGGAGCGGTCTTTGCCGCGAGGTTCGACCCCTCTCCGGCGACACAGCCGGTCAGCGCGAGCACTGCCGTTGCGACGATCGCCGTCAGGGTAATTATGCGTTTGTGGGTCATGTGCTGTTCCTCAGAATGTGTGTGCGGGATGGTGAGTGGGCACGCCCAGCCCCTCCAGAAGGCTGGCGCGTAAGTGAGAAAGAGAGGATCGCGCGCGATCACGGGGGCGCGTGCCCGGCACCGGCACCACGGAACGGATGACGGCACCGGAGTGGGGCGGGTAACCGCTCTCCACGCCGAGCAGAACGACCCGGTCGGCGAGGTAGAGTGCCTCCTCGACATCGTGCGTGACGAACAGGATGGTGGCCGGCACGGCCGCGTGGATCTCGAGCAGCAGGTCTTGCATCGTCAGCCGCGTCAGGGCGTCCAGCGCCCCGAATGGCTCATCGAGCAGCAACACTCCCGGGCCACGCGCCAGGGCCCGAGCCAGGGCGGCGCGCTGCGCCATGCCGCCGGAGATTTGCGAGGGGCGAAGGTGGGCGGAATCCGAAAGCTGTACGAGCTCGAGTAGCTCGGCAACGCGCGCACGGCCGTGGGCACGACCGATTCCGCGCGGCAGCCCCACTTCGACATTGTGGGCAACCGAGCGCCACGGCAGCAGTCGCGGTTCTTGGAAGGCAACGGCGCAGCGCTGGTCGACCCCGACCAGCGGCGTGCCGTCGATCGTGACCGTGCCGGCATCGGGGCGGTCGAGACCGCTGACCTGGCGCAGCAGGGTCGACTTGCCGCTACCGGAGGCACCGATCAGCGCCACAATCTCGCCGGGAGCGATGTCAAGGTTGATGTCGCGCAGCACGTTGCGGGTGCCGTCAAAGCTTCTCGCGACCGCGTCAAGTCGCACCGAGAGCGCGGAAAGCGCGCGCGGTGAGGTCGTCGAGGGTGCTGGCACTCCTGCACGCTAGGGGAGACGGAGCGCCCGTGCACAATCCGTGCGTAATGCGGGGAAATGTTGCGCACCCCTTCGGAGAAACTCTCCTTCGGAGAAAGTCGCCTTCGGAGGAAATCAGGCGCGGGATGCGGCGATTCGCCCGAGCAACCCGTTCACAAACCCGGCTGAATCTTCCGTGCTGTGGATGCGCGCAGACTCCACGGCCTCGGAGATCGCCACGCCGTCTGGCACCTCGTCGTTGTACAAAATCTCCCACAGGCCGATCCGCAGCAGCGCGCGGTCGATCGCCGGCATCCGGGCAATCGTCCAATCTTGCGCATAGGTCTCGATGAGCTCGTCGATCTCGTCGCCGTGCTCTGTGATGCCGGTCACGATGTCGCGGGCATACCCCCACGAGCTGGCGCGCTTCGGGTCGGCGTCATGGCGGGCCTGCTCGACGGCAAGCGCGGTGTTGATCGATTCCTCGCGAACGTCGGCGCCGTAGAGGATGTCGAGGGCGCGCTTGCGGGACTTGGTACGTGCACCCATAGCTAGTCGTTGACCCGGCCGAGGTACGACCCGTCGCGCGTGTCGACCTTCACCTTGGTGCCCTGCTCGAGGAACAGCGGAACCTGAATCTCATAGCCGGTCTCGACGGTGGCCGGCTTGGTTCCGCCGGTGGAGCGGTCGCCCTGAAGGCCCGGCTCCGTGTAGGTGATCTCGAGCGTGACGGATGCCGGCAGCTCGACATAGAGCGGGTCGCCGTTGTGCAGCGCGATGGTGACGTCTTGGTTCTCGAGCATGAACTTCACCGCGTCGCCCACATTGGCAGGTGACAGTGTGATCTGGTCGAAGTTTGCCTTGTCCATGAACACGAAGTTGTCGCCGTCTTTGTAGAGGTACTGGAAGTCGGCGCGGTCGACGACCTCTGTCTCGATTTTTGCACCGGCGTTGAACGTGCGGTCGACCACCTTGCCGGTCATGACGTTCTTCACCTTGGTGCGAACGAACGCGCCACCCTTGCCGGGCTTGACGTGCTGGAAGTCGATAACCGTCCAGAGCGAGCCGTCCATGTTGAGAACGACGCCGTTGCGAATGTCAGCGGTTGAAGCCATGGGAATATTCCGTTCGTTTGAAACCAACGGTCGAGTCTACCCGAGCGGGCCTAGGCGGCGAGTCGGCGCCCGACCAGCTCAAGCGCCAGCGAATACGAGTCGAAACCGAAGCCCGCAATAACCCCGGTCGCGACTGCCGAGATAACGCTGGTGTGCCGAAATTCTTCGCGGGCGTGCGGGTTGCTCAGGTGCACCTCAATCAGGAGTAGCCCCGCCCCCGTCACGAGCTTCGCGGCGTCACTGAGCGCGTAGGAATAGTGCGTGAATGCGGCGGGGTTCAGGATCACCGGCGATGCGGAATCGACGGCCTCGTGCAGCCAACCGATCAGAGTCGCTTCGTCGTCGGTCTGCCTCAGGTCGATCGTGACGCCGCTGGGTGCCTCCGCCTCCAACCGCTGCCGCAGATCGTCGAGGGTGCCGCTGCCGTAGACATCGGGTTCGCGCGTGCCGAGCCGCCCCAGGTTCGGGCCGTTCAAAACGAGGACTCTATAGGCGCGGTCGGCGGTCACGGTGTTGAGTGTATCTACCCGCGCCGTCAGGGCGCGGATTCGAGCGCCAGAACCGCGCCAAAGCCGATCACGACTCCCCCGGTGACCCTGTCGATCCAGCGCGAGACCCGCGGCGACTGTAGCCATTGCCGAGCGAACTGGGTGGCCAGAATGATCGCGGAAAACCAGATCAGCGATTCGAGCACGTGCACGCCCGCGAGCAATAGGCCCATGGCGAGGGGCATGACATGCGGCGGAATGAACTGCGGGATGAGAGCGATATAGAAGACACCCACCTTGGGGTTGAGTAGATTCGTGAGGCCCCCGCGGCCATAGGCGCTCCACAGCGATCCCTGCGGTTTCGGTAGCCCGTCAACGACCACGGGTGGATGCCGGCGAAACGACGCGCTGATCATCGACACCCCAAGAAAAAGGAGGTAACCGGCGCCCACCAGCTTCAAGACGGTGAAAGCGGTCTCGGATGCCGCGAGCAGGGCCGCGGCCCCCACAGCCGCCGCCGCGCCCCAGGCGAAGGTTCCGCTCATGATCCCGAGCGCCGTTGCGTAGGCGTGCCTTCGCGACTGCGTCAGCGCGGAACGGAGCACGAGAGCCGTGTCGAGCCCTGGCAGAATCGTCAGCAGCCCGGCGAGCAGGGCGAAGGAGAGCAGGGCAGACCCGATGGTCACACCCCCACCTCCTGATAGGCGGCGAACAACAATGCTTCGTCGGGTCCGGCGAGCACGCTGGGCTTGCCCGCCTCGTCGAGAACAATGAAGCGCATCATCCCGGCCCGCGCCTTCTTGTCGCGCTGCATGGTGGCCAGGAGCGTCTTCCAGCGCCCCAGCGGGTAGTCGATGGGCAGCGTGAGAGACGTCAGGATGCTGCGGTGCCTGTCGACAACGACATCCGGTAGCGAGCCGGCGATTCGCGCCAACTCGGCGGCGAAGACCATGCCGACCGAAATCGCGGCACCGTGACGCCAGCGGTAGCGCTCGGCATGCTCGATCGCGTGGCCGAGGGTGTGGCCGTAATTCAGGATTTCGCGCAACCCCGACTCTCGGAAATCCTCCCCCACCACGCGTGCCTTGAGCGCGATCGACAACTCAACGACGCGTCGGAACTCCGCCGAACGGGTGTCGGTGGCGGTCTCGACGTCGCGCTCGATGATCTCGAGAATCTCGGGCGCACCGATGAAACCACATTTCACGATCTCGGCGAAGCCGGCGAGAACCTCGTTGTGCGGAAGGTCATCCAGCAGGTCGAGGTCGACGACGACGGCGACCGGGCTGTAAAAGGAGCCGACCAGGTTTTTACCCTCGTTGGTGTTAATGCCGGTCTTGCCACCGATCGCGGCATCGACAATTCCGTTGACGCTCGACGGGCACTGCACCAGTCGAACCCCCCGCAACCAGGTGGCCGCCACGAATCCGGCCAGGTCGGTCGTTGCCCCGCCGCCTAGGCCGACGACGGCATCGGTGCGGGTGAAGTCGGTCTGGCCCATGATCTGCCAGCAGAAGGCCGCCACCTCGACGCGCTTCGCCTCCTCGGCATCCGGCACCTCCGCGAGAAGCACCTCGTAGCTGCCCGAAAGCTCTTCGCGCAGCGCGCTCGCTCTGGCTCCGAGCGTTGCCGGGTGCACAATCAGCACCTTCGCCACTCGCGATCCGAGTTGCTCCGCAACGGAGGACGCGAGGATGCCGCGGCCGATGATCACCTCGTAGGGGTCATCCCCCCCGACCGGAATCACTGATGTGCTCACGATTGCTGCCTTTCCAGCCAGTCGGCGATCTGCTGTGCCACCCGGTCTAACGGTTGCTGTGACGTGTCGACCGACAATTGCGACAGCCGGTCGTAGATCGGCTGCCGGGCAGTCACCAGCGCCTGCCAGGCGCCGATGCCGCCGGCGAGCAGCGGCCGCTTGCCCCCCGCAATCCGCGATTCGACGGCGGCGGGAGAAACCGTCAGTTGAACTACCCGGTGGCCGGCGAGATCGGACTGGGTCGCTGGATCGACCACGGCCCCTGCGCCGAGGGTCACCACCGTCCGTTCGGTGAGGGCGCGGCCGACGGCCGCGCGTTCCAGCGCGCGGAAGTGAGCCTCGCCGTGCTCGGCGAAGATGCCGGCGATGCTGCCGTGCTCCGCAACGATGAGTTTGTCGGTGTCGATAAGGGGCACCCCCAGCAATTTCGCGAGGCGCTTACCGGTGCGCGTCTTGCCAGCCCCCGGCGCTCCGATGAGCACGACGACCGCCCGCGACTCAGCCAACAGCGGGGTCTGGCGCACTGCGGGTCGCCGTGGCGAGGGCGTTCGGGATTGCCGAAAGGTAGCCGTCGAGGTTGCGTTTCGTCTCGCGCAGGGAGTCGCCACCGAATTTTTCGAGGACGGAGTTAGCGAGCACGAGCGCGACCATCGCCTCAGCGACCACGCCAGCCGCCGGCACCGCACAGACGTCCGACCGCTGGTGGTGAGCGTCTGCGGCCGCGCCGGTTGCGACATCCACCGTGCGTAGCGCATGAGGGATTGTTGAGATGGGCTTCATCGCGGCCCGCACCCGCAAGACCGTGCCGGTCGACATGCCTCCCTCTGTGCCGCCCGCGCGGTCGGAAAGTCGGGTGATGCCGTCGTCGCCGATCACGAGTTCGTCGTGGGCTGCGGACCCACGCCGTGCCGCAGTCGCGAAACCGTCGCCGACCTCCACGCCCTTGATCGCCTGAATGCCCATCAACGCACCGGCCAGTTGCGAGTCCAGGCGTCGATCCCAGTGCGTGTACGAGCCGAGCCCAGGCGGAACCCCGTAGGCGAGAACCTCGACGACACCACCCAGGGTGTCGCCGTCGGCGCGCGCGCTGTCCACCTCGGCGACCATCGCGGCCGAGGTCAGCGGGTCGAAACAGCGCATCAGGTCAGCGTCGAGGGCCGCAACGTCGTCGTGGCCGGGCAACGCGGCACCGTCGGGAACCCGCACCGTTCCGATCGAGATGGTGTGGCTCACGATCCGGATGCCGAGTGCCCCCAAGAATGCGCGCGCGATGGCCCCGAGCGCGACGCGGGCCGCGGTCTCGCGAGCGGAGGCCCGTTCCAGCACATTGCGGGCTTCCAGGAAGTCGTATTTCTGCATCCCGACCAGGTCGGCGTGCCCGGGGCGCGGTCGGGTCAGTGCAGCACCACGGCCCGCCGGCAGGGTCTGCGGATCGACGGGAACTGGGCTCATGACATCGACCCAGCGCGGCCATTCCGTGTTGCCGATTCGCAGCGCGATAGGGCTACCCATGGTCAGCCCGAATCGAATGCCGCCGCTCAGAGTCAGCTCGTCTTGTTCGAACTTCATCCGGGCGCCGCGCCCGTAACCGAGCGAACGGCGGTGCATGTCTGCCTGGATTTCTTCCGGAGAAATCGGCACGCCGGCGGGCATGCCCTCGAGGATCGCCACTAATTCGGGCCCGTGCGATTCACCCGCTGTCAACCATCGAAGCATGGCTAATCCTCCCATAGCGCGACGCGCGTCACGTCGCCACCGGCAGCGCCGCTCGCATCGCGGCAACCACGGCGGCCTCACCCGAAAGCGGTTGGTGCTGGTCGCCATTCACGAAGATACGCACCTGGCCCACGGCCTGGTTAACGAGCAGGTCGAGCCCCGAAATCACGGTTCCGCCTGCACTGCCCCATGCCACGGCGAGGGCGCTCGGCCACGGATCGTAGGCGACGTCGAAGAGCACAGACTGCGAACGAGTCGATTCGTCAAAGCTGAGCTCGTTCGCGCCGCCAGGGACCGTGCTCACGATGGCGTCTGGAGCATCCGTCGACCGGTCGGTCTCGCCCCAGGCCTGCACGGCAACGGCGACTCCGAGACGCTGCCCCAACTCGACGAGGTAGTCGGCCCGGGCTGGGGTGCGGGCGGAGACTACGACCCGCTCGGCACCCATCGAAGCGATGGCGACCACAACCGATGCGGCCGTCGCGCCGGCCCCCAGCAGGTGCACGGTGCTGACGCTGTGCACGCCCGCCGCTCGGAAGGACTCCACCACCCCCTGCACGTCCGTGTTGAAGCCACAGGTGCCGTCATCGGTGAACAGCACGGTGTTGGCGCCGCCCACCAGCTCCACCAGTTCGTCGCGGTGAGTCAGCAACGGCAGGATGTCGCGCTTCAGCGGCATCGTCAGTGACAGCCCGCGCCAACTCGCGCCGCGCGACCGCACGTACCGCGCCAGGTCGGCAGCCGCGACATCCACGGCCTCGTAGCTGAAGGGCAGCCCGAGCACACGGTAGGCGGCGCGCTGAATCGCCGGCGACTTCGAGTGCCCTATCGGCGAACCGAGCACCGCGAGCTGGGTGCGCGGCTCACCGCCTGTTACTGACAATACGAATCGTTTTCCTTGCTCGCGGCGCACCACTTGTGCAGCTGGGCAACCGCCGCATCATGCTGCTCGACGGTCTCCGAGAACACCGTCTCGCCGGTCTGCAAGTTGATCGGCACGAAGAACAGCCACGGGCCGTCGACGGGATGCAGGGCAGCCGTGATCGCCAGATCTCCCGGTAGCCCGATGGGACCGATGGGCAGGCCGGGGTTGGCATAGGTGTTGTAGCGGTTCGACGCATCGGCGCGCTCGGCGTCGGTTGTGTACACCGTCTTGAGGTTGCCGGTGCCGTAGGCCACGGTCGCATCCGACTGCAGGTTCATGCCCTGCGCAATGCGGTTCGCGAACACCCGCGAGATCTTGTAAAAGTCGTCGGTGTTGGGGCCGGATTCGCGCTGGATGATCGAGGCCATGGTCAGCACGGCGTGTCGCTGGGCTACGGCCACGCCGGCGGCGTCGAGGTGCTGGTACATCGTGTCGACCAGGAGCTTGAGCACCTGGTGCGCCGTCTGCCCGCCATCGAGTTGATAGGTGGCCGGAAATAGGTAGCCTTCGAGGCTGGGCTCCGTGGCGGGCACCCCCAGCGCCGCAAGATCCAGTGCTGCCGTCTGCAGATCGGCCAGCGGTATCCCGGCAGTATCTGCAATGGTCTGTAGCGCACCGGGCAGGGTCGTTCCCTCGGTGATCAGAAGCTTGTCTGTGACCTTTCGGGCCGGATCAAGAAGGGCATCGAGGGCGGATTTGGCACTCATGTGCTGCTCGAGCTTGAAATTCCCTGGCTGGAATGGTGGCTGCTCCTTTTGTGTCAGGAGCAGATTGTAAAAGGCGTCGAAGGTGAGCGTCACGCCCTTATCGTGCAGCGTGCGGGCGATATCGGAGCCAATATCACCCGACTTGATCGTCACGATTGCCTCCGTGCCGTTGCCGTTGCCCGTGTAATCCGTCGGCAACGGGATGCCCAGTAGCGCGCGAACCTGATGGTTGTAGTTGACCCAGCCGTAGCCGGCGGTTCCCCCGATCAGCGCGAGGACAATCACAATCGGCAGGGTGATCTTCAGCCAGCGCAGGCGACGCTTCTTCTTCGGCCTGCCCCCGTTTCCGCCACCGTACCCGTTCCCGTTTCCGCCCTCTCGACTGCCACGACCTCCGGATACCGCGCCGGCCGCTACGGCGGCCTCGGGGGCACGCCGGCGCCCCTCGCCCTCACGTGCTTCTCGCCGCCTGAGTGGGATCGCCGCCGCATCAACGCCGGATTCCGGTGCAGCACCGTCAGCAGACGGGGCCGCCGGGCCAAACAGAGATGCGAACGGGTCGTCATCTTCTCTGGGAGTGAATCGAGCCGTCGCCGCGGTGGGGAAGGGAGCAGGTGCGGTGTACTGGCTGGCTGCGCCTGCTGTGGCTACCGGGGCTGCCGCTGCGGCCGCGGCTCCGACCGCTGCCGCTGCCGGCGAGAGCGGGAATTCACGCGCCAAGTCGGACTCGGGTGTTCGGTAACTCCGAACGGGTGGGTTTTGCTCTGGCTCGGCCACGGCAGGGGCTGGCTCGCCCACGGCAGGGGCTGGCTCCCCTACGGCAGGGGCGACGGGCGGCATCTCGAAGGCCCTGGTGGGCGGATATGCCAGCTGCGGCTCCACCAGAGGCTCCGGAGTCGGCTCCACGGGCTGTCGCGGCGTCGGGTTGGGGTTGAAAATATCCTCCCAGCTCAGCTCTTCAGCCATAGTTCACAATCCTTGCTCGGGGGCGACGGTGGCGCCGGGCGGTCGTTCTGCCGAGCGCTCGAAGTCGAGGGCGTGCTGCAAAATTATAACCGCGGCGACCTGATCGATGACGGATCGCGAGTTCTTCGCGGTGCGACCCGACTGGCGCAGTGCCCCTGCCGCCGAGACGGTCGACAACCGTTCATCGACCAGACGAACCGACGCCAAGCCGAGGGCGGCGAGGCGCGCCGCGAAAGCCTTCGCGTCAGCTGTCGATGCCGTTTCCCGCCCGGACAGCGCCAGCGGCAGCCCGACAATAATTTCGAACGCCTCGATTTCGGTCACGATCTGGGCTATTCGGGCGATGTCGCCGGCGCCGCGCCGCACCGTCTCCACCGGGGTCGCGAGCATGCCGTGGTTGTCGCTGCGCGCGATTCCAATGCGAGCGGTGCCCACATCAACGCCGACGCGAACACCCGGCCGCACGGCGCTAGCTCGCGACTGCCGCGGCGATGGCCTCTAGTGCAGCGCCAATCTTGGCCAGATCCGTGCCGCCACCCTGCGCCAAGTCATCCTTGCCACCGCCACCTCCGCCGAGGATTCCGGCGGCAATCTTGGCGAGCTGGCCCGCCGTGATACCCGCGGCGCGCGAACCGTCATTCGTGGCGACGATGACCGCGGGCTTGGCGTCGATCTCCGCTGCGAGAGCGACGACAGCCACCGCGTCTCCCAACTGCCCACGCACGCTCGTCACGAGTGTGCGCAGGTCGTCGCTGGAAGTGAGGAGGCCGACGTGCTCGGCGACCAGGGTCACGGCGCCGACGGTTCGGGTGTTGGCCAAGATCGCGGGGATGCGCTGGGCGAGCTGACCCTGCTCGTACTGGGCAATCTTCTTCTCCGCGATCTTGAGGTTTGTCATCAACTCGGCGATGCGATCCGGAAGTTGCTCGCGGGGCGTCTTGAGCACTCCGCTGAGCTCGGCGACGATGGCGCGCTCGGCCGAAAGATCACGGAACGCCTCGAGGCCCACGAGAGACTCAATTCGTCGATTGGCCGAACCGACCGACGACTCTCCTGTCACGCTGATCAGACCGATCTCGGATGACCGGGTGACGTGGGTGCCCGCGCAGAGTTCCAGCGACCACGGCCCGCCGATCTCGACCACCCGCACCGTGTCGCCATACTTCTCGCTGAACAGCGCCATGGCACCGAGCGCTTTCGCCTCGTCGATCGGCAGGACACGCGTGGTGACCTCGAGGTTATCGCGCACGGCATTGTTGGCGACCTCTTCGATCTCGCTCTTGGTCGCGGCCGACAGGGCCTGCGTCCACGAGAAGTCCAAGCGCATGTAGCCAGCCTTGTTGTAGGAACCGGACTGGTGCGCCTGCGGTCCAAGGATCTGGCGCAGCGCCGCATGAATCAGGTGCGTCGCGGAGTGGGCCTGGGTTGCCCCACGCCGCCAGTGGGCGTCAACGAGAGTCGTCGCGGCGTCCCCCACCCCGACTTCGCCCGACGTGACCTGCACCTTGTGACTGACCAAGCCTTTGACCGGGCGTTGAACATCGAGCACCTCTAGCTCGAAACCGGCGCCGACGATTGTGCCGGCGTCGGCCTCCTGACCGCCGGATTCTGCGTACAGGGAGGTTTCGGCAAGGATCACCTCGGCGATCTGGCCGGATGCGGCCTTGGTGACCGCCGCGCCGTCGACGATCAGCCCGAGGATGGTGCTCTCGGTGCTGAGGTAGTCATAACCGGTAAAGACCGTCTCTCCGTGGGCGCGAAATTCGCCATATACCGAGAGGTCGGCCAAGTGCTGTTTCTTCGACTTGGCGTCTGCCTTGGCGATCGTCCTTTGGTGCAACATGAGCGTGTCGAAGGCCGCTCGATCGACAGAAAGCCCCGCCTCCTGCGCAATCTCGAGCGTGAGGTCGATCGGGAAACCGTAGGTGTCGTGCAAGAGGAACGCGGTGTCGCTGGAGAGCTGTGTCATGCCGGATTGCCGGGTGCGGTCGACCGCGACATCCAAGATGGTCGTTCCGCTGGCGAGGGTGCGCAGGAAGGTTTCCTCTTCCGCCAACGCCAGCCGGGAAATCCGCTCGAAGTCGATGGACACCTCGGGGTACTGCGCCTTCATGGCATCGCGGGATGCCGGAAAGAGTTCGGCGAAAGTGGGCTCTTCGACGCCCAGCAGGCGCATTGAGCGAATGGTGCGGCGCATCAGGCGACGAAGAATGTACCCGCGGCCCTCGTTGGCGGGGGTGACCCCGTCAGACATCAGCATCAGGCTCGAGCGCACGTGGTCGGCGATGACCCGCATGCGCACATCGTCGTCCTGATTCGCGCCGTACGCCCGTCGCGATAACTCGGCGGCCTTGTCGAGCACCGGGCGCACCTGGTCGATCTCGTACATATTCTCGACGCCCTGTTTGATGAAGGCGACCCGCTCCATGCCCATACCGGTGTCGATGTTCTTCTTGGGCAGTTCACCGAGAATCTCGAAGTTCTTGCCGCTGCCCTCGCCGCGCAGGTACTGCATGAAAACGAGGTTCCAGATCTCGACGTAACGGTCGTCGTCGGTGGCTGGTCCGCCGTCTCTGCCAAACTTCGGACCCCGGTCGAAGAAGATCTCAGAGCAGGGTCCGGCCGGCCCTGGTTGGCCGGTCGACCAGTAATTGGTGTCCAGGTCGAGGCGTTGAATGCGCTCATCCGACAGCCCCGCCGTCTTCTTCCAGAAATTCACCGCGTCGTCGTCGTCTTTGTAGACGGTTACCCAGAGATCTTTCGGGTCGAACGCGAAGCCGCCGCTGGCCTCGCTGCCCGTGAGCAGCTCCCACGCGTACTCGATCGCCTGCTCTTTGAAGTAGTCGCCGAACGAGAAGTTTCCGTTCATTTGGAAGAACGTGCCGTGCCGCGGCGTTCTGCCAACTTCCTCAATATCGAGGGTGCGGATGCACTTTTGCACGCTCGTCGCGCGCGGGAACGGTGCAGGCACGAGTCCGGTCAGATACGGCACGAACGGCACCATGCCGGCCACCGTGAAGAGCAGCGTCGGGTCGTCACTGACCAGCGAAGCCGACGGCACGATGGTGTGCCCTCGGTCTCCGAAGAAGTTCAGCCAGCGGCTCTGGATGTCTGCGGTGTACATAGTGGTCCCGGGGGTTTAACGAGGTTGATCGGACCGAGCGGCCCGGTTGAGTGGGTGAGCGCGGATCAGCGCGAGCGCAGGTCGGCGATCACGTCTTCGGCGTCGGCCACGGCGGCGCGAAGCTCGGCCTTGCGTGCCTTATAACCATCGATCACAGCGCCACCAAATTCGCGGGCCTTACTGTCGACATCCTCGAAGAACCTCTTGCCCTCCGGGGTGTTGGCGACCTGGTGGGCGACGACAAAACCTACGGCAACGCCGACGACCAGCAGAAGAATGCCCTTCATATTTGCTCCTTGTACTCGGGGGAAGACGTGGCATCCAGCTTAGTTCTTCACGGCTAACGACATCCGTTCGGCCCCGGGGGCTCGCGCCCGGCGTACGAAAAAACGATGCCCCCGTCGAAAAGACGGGGGCATCGTTATTACGTGCAGGGCGTTAGCGGGCCGCGTAGTACTCGACGACGAGCTGAACTTCGCAGGTCACCGGAACCTCGGCGCGCTTGGGGCGACGCACGAGGCGGGTCTGCAGCTTGTCGATCTCGACCTCGAGGTAACCCGGCGTCTTGGGCAGCACATCGACGTGTCCACCGGCGGCGGCGACCTGGAAGATCTCCATGCCCTCGCTCTTCGGCTTCACGTGCACGAGCTGGCCCGGCTTGACGCGGAATGACGGGCGGTCAACGAGCTGGCCGTCGACGAGGATGTGGCGGTGCACGACCATCTGGCGCGACTGGGCTGTGGTGCGTGCGATAGCGGAGCGAACGAGGATCGCATCTAGGCGCATCTCGAGCTGCTCGACCAGGTTTTCACCGGTCAGGCCAGCGGCCTTGCGGGCCTCTTCGAACTGGATCTTGAGCTGGGCCTCGCGGATGCCGTACTGGGCACGAAGACGCTGCTTCTCGCGAAGACGCACGGCGTAGTCGCTGTCTTGCTTGCGCTTGGTGCGGCCGTGCTCACCGGGAGCGTACGGGCGCTTCTCGAGGTACTTGGCGGCCTTCGGGGTGAGGGCGATGCCGAGCGCGCGGGAGAGACGGGTCTTGCTGCGTGTGCGTGACTTGGTAGACACGGATTCCTTTCATAACGTGGCGGCGACTGTCGCAGCTCACGGACGTACATGCCACCCGTCAGGCCCGCGATGGTTCGCGGCCCTCCCCTGATAAATACAGACGCACGTCGAGGCGCCCTAGCGGGTTGAAATGAAGGTGGGATGTGTCCGTCTCGAAGACGAACCACATAAGCCTACCAGACCGGCCCGAGACCCTACTCGCCGCGGATGATCGCTCTGAGCTTCTCGAGGCGGGCCGCGACATCCCGCTCGTTTCCGTTATTCGTCGGGTGGTAGTAAGTGGTTTCCTGCAACTCGTCCGGCAGATACTGCTGCGCAGCGACCCCGAATTCTGAGTCGTGGGAGTACTTGTAGCCCTTGCCGTGGCCCAGTCGCGCGGCGCCGGGGTAATGAGCATCTCGCAACGGCACCGGCACGCGGCCGATCTTGCCGGCGCGCACGTCAGCGATCGCGGCATCCAGCGCCAGGTAAGCGGCATTGGACTTGGGCGCCGTCGCGAGATAAACCACGGCCTCGGCGAGCAGAATGCGGCCCTCCGGCATTCCGATGAGGGCCACCCCCTGCGCTGCGGCCACGGCGATCGGCAGTGCCTGCGGGTCTGCCATGCCGATGTCTTCCGCCGCACTGATCATGATGCGCCTGGCGATAAACCGCGGATCCTCTCCGGCCTCGATCATCCGGGCCAGATAATGCAGGGACGCATCCACGTCGGAGCCGCGCACCGACTTAATGAATGCACTGATGACGTCGTAGTGCTCATCGCCGTTGCGGTCATAGCGCAGCAGCGCTCGATCGACAGCCATGGCCACGAGCTCAGCCGTGATCCGCGGCAGGTCCGTTCCGCTGTTCGAGGTGGATGCCGCCAGCGCGGCCGCCTCGAGGGCGGTCAGCGCCCGCCGCGCATCGCCAGAGGCGAGCCTGATGATCATGGCGCGCGCTTCTGGCTCGAGCAGCACGGTGTCGGAGAGCCCGCGCGCATCGGCCACGGCACGGTCGATGACGATCCCCAAGTCATCGTCGTTGAGAGCCTCAAGGGTGAGCAGCAGGGAACGGGACAGGAGCGGAGCGATGACCGAGAATGAGGGGTTCTCTGTGGTAGCCGCAACGAGAATGACCCAGCCGTTCTCGACACCGGGCAGAAGCGCGTCTTGCTGGGCTTTGCTGAAGCGATGAATCTCGTCCAAGAACAGCACCGTCGAGAGGCCGTAGAGGTCACGCGCGGAGAGCGCCTCCTCCATCACCTGACGCACGTCGCGCACGCCGGCAGTCACCGCCGAGAGCTCTACGAACTTGCGACCAGAGGTGTGGGCGACCGTCTTGGCGATCGTCGTCTTGCCGGTGCCGGGTGGCCCCCAGAGAATTATCGACGCGGAACCCTGCTCACCGCTCTTATCGGTTGACAGGGCAACGAGTGGTGAACCCGGTGACAGCAGGTGCTTCTGGCCGGCAATCTCATCGAGGCTCGTGGGGCGCATTCGCACCGCGAGGGGCACGGCGCCGCTCCGCAAACCCGCCTGGCCATCCATTGACTCATGCTAACCACATGCGCCGATCCTCTAAGCTTCTCCACGATCCCAGCGTCATTCAGAAGGAGCAACACGTGGCAGCGAGCAAGAACACCGAGCGCGAATCACGCGAGGCCAGGGACCGGCTGCGCCGCTATAACGCGAGGCAGGCCGTGCACACCGAGCAGGTCAAGCGCCGCAAGCGCGACAACATGCTCGCCATCGGTGCCGTGATCATCGTGGCCGCTCTCGCCGCTGTGACGCAGATCTTCTATTTCAATGGCGGGCCCGGCACCCCGACCGCCGCGCCTTCGGCGAGCGTTTCCGCGCTGCCGCCGGTCGGAGCCAACGTCGGTAATGTGCCGAACCCGTCGTTCGCGCAGGGTAAATCGTGGACAGGCACGATGACCCTCAACGACGTCGCCCTCGGCATCACCCTCGATGGTGCCGCTGCGCCGCAGGCGGTGTCATCCTTCCTCGCCTCCGTCACGCTGAACTACTACGTCGGCAAGACCTGCCACCGGATCGTGGCCAGCCCCACCGCCGGCCTCATTCAGTGCGGCTCGCTCGACGGCACCGGCGCTACCGACCCCAAGTACAGCTTCGGCCCCGTCGAGAACACCGGTGTCAACGGGCTCTACCCGGCAGGAACCATCGCGATGGCTCGCGCCGGCGGAAACGCCTACAGCAACGGTCGCCAGTTCTTTATCGTCACCAAGGATGCAACCCTTCCGGATGACGCAGCCGGCGGCTACACGATCATCGGACAGGTCACGAGCGGGCTGGACCGCCTCCAGGGGCAGATCACTAATGCAGGGACCGCGAACGGTTCCGCTGACGGCCCTCCGCTGATCCCGACGACGATCACGGCGCTCACGATCAACTAACGATCGGCTCGGGCGTTTGACTCGTTGCCATAAGATTGTCACGGTCGCGAGGCGTGGCCGGAAGATGAACAACTAAGGGTGATTCAGGTGACGATAGACGAGACGGCTCCGTGGGGCCGCGTCGACGAGACGGGCACCGTCTTCGTGCGCGAGGCCGCCGGTGAGCGTGCCGTGGGGCAGTACCCCGATGGCACGGCCGAAGAAGCACTCGCCTACTTCCAGCGCAAATTCACCGAACTCGCCGGGCAGGTCACCTTGCTCGAGCAGCGCGTCAAGCGCGGGGCTCCAGCCGCGGACGTCGCGAAGACGATCAAGACCCTCGCCGCCACGATCTCCAGCGCCAATGCTGTGGGAAATCTCGCCGCGCTGCAGACCCGCATCGGGGCGCTCGGCGGATCGATCACCGAACTCACCGAGAAGCAGACCGAGGAGAGCAAAGCGCTGGTCGCCGCGGCCCTCGCGGAGCGCGAATCCCTGGTCGCAGAGGCCGAAACTCTTGCGGCGCAAGACCCGGCCAAGGCCCAGTGGAAACAGGTCACCGCCCAGATCGACGAGATATTCGCACGCTGGCAAAAGCACCAAGCCGATGGACCGCGGCTACCCAAGAACGAAGCGAACGAGCTATGGAAGCGTTTTCGCGCCGCCCGAGCCACCATCGACACCCACCGCAAGGCCTTCTTCGCCGAGCTCGACAGCGTGCACAAAGACGCTCGCAGCGCAAAGCAGGCCCTGGTCGACAAGGCGCAGGCGCTGGTCGGCAAGGGAGCCGATGGCATTGCGACCTATCGCACCCTGCTCGACCAGTGGAAGGCCGCCGGCCGCGCCGGCAAGAAGTTCGACGACGCGCTCTGGGCACAGTTCAAAGATGCCGGCGATGCGCTGTATTCCGCGAAAAATGAGGTCGACGCGCAGGACAACGTCGAGTTTGATGCCAACCTCGCGCTGAAGGAAGAGCTGCTCACCGAAGCCGAGCTGCTGCTGGCCGAGACCGACCGCGTGAAGGCGAAAGAGGCGCTGCTGCGCATCCAGAACCGCTGGGACAAGGTCGGCAAGGTTCCGCGCGACAAGGTCAAAATCGTCGAAGACCGCCTGCGTAAGGTCGAGACGGCCGTTCGCAAGCTCGACGAAGACCACTGGCAGAAGAACAACCCGGAGCGCCAGGAGCGCGAGTCTGGCTTCCTCGGGCAGCTCAACGATGCGATCGCCAAGCTCGACCGTGAGCTGGAGGCCGCCAAGGCCGGCGGCGACACGAAAAAAATTGCCCAGGCTCAGGAGGCGCTCGACGCCCGGAAGGCGTGGCTCGGCGCACTGAACAAGTAGCGCCAGCACGTCCCTCACAGGCAGCCGGCCTCCACCGATTTCGGGTTTGTCCGTTTTTGCAAGAGTTCGAAGCGCACTGTGGGGGGATGTCGCATCGCCTGCCCATCGTTTTATCCGAGCACGACTTGCCGCTCGCCGAGCTCGCCGCCGCCCGACTCGACGGCGAACTGTTTCGCGTCGATGACTGTTTCGCGCCCGTGGACGAGATCGAGCAAACCTCTCACCGCGCCGCCGCCCTGAACGCGATAGTGCCAGAGCGACTCATCGCCGAACAGCACACCGCGGCGTGGCTGTGGGGAGCTCTCGACACTCCTCCGGCCCATCACGAGCTATGCGTGGCGGTCGGCGCCCGCACTCGCTCCCCCACCGTAAATTGGATGCGCGTGCGCGAGGTGGTCATCGAGCCGACAGAGATCGCCGCAGTCGACGGAATGCTTCTCACCAGCCCGCTGCGCACCACCGTAGACCTGGCGCGGTTCAGCATCGAGTTCGGCGAGGCCGAGGAGCTGATTGTCATCCGCCTCATGATGCAGTTCGGCTTCGGTGTCGCGGCCTGCGTCGACGACATGCACTGCCGCCGCAACCTGCCCAACAAGCGCAGGGCGATCGAGCGCCTAGAGAAGCTACAGCTACCCGCTCTTGACCCGATAGACATCGTAAACGGCGTCGATGCGCCGCACCGCGCTGAGTACGCGGTCGAGGTGGGTGGTGTCTCCCATCTCGAAAACGAAGCGGCTCAGAGCCAGCCGCTCGCTCGAGGTGGAGACGGTCGCAGACAGGATGTTTACGTGGTTCTCACTCAGAACCCGCGTGACATCGGATAATAGCCCGGACCGGTCAAGCGCCTCGACCTGGATCTGCACCAGGAACACCGACTTGGAGGTCGCTGCCCAGTCGACCTCGATGATGCGCTCCGGCTCCATCAGCAACGATTTGACGTTGTTGCAATCGTCGCGGTGCACCGATACCCCGGCCCCCCTGGTGACAAAACCGACGATCTCGTCACCCGGTACCGGCGTACAACACTTGGCAAGTTTCACGAGAATGTCGGGTGCGCCGCGCACAAGCACGCCGGAATCGCTGTTCTTGAGCGCCCGACTACGCCCCTTGGGCGCAAACTCTATTTCCGAGTCTTCGGTGTCGGCCTCGCTGTGAAGCGAGGAGAGCACCTTCTCGATCACCGACTGGGTCGAGACGTGGCCTTCGCCGACGGCGGCATAGAGGGCGGTCACGTCGTCGTAGCGCAGCTGGGCGGCCACCTCGGCGAACGAATCCTGACTCATCAGCTTTTGCAGCGGGAGGTTCTGTTTGCGCATCGCGCGAGCAATGGCATCCCGACCTTGCTCGATCGCCTCGTCGCGGCGTTCCTTCGTGAACCAGGCGCGGATCTTGTTGCGTGCTCTGGTAGACGCGACAAAACTCAGCCAGTCTTGACTCGGCGCGGCATCCGGATTCTTCGAGGTGAAGACCTCAACCGAGTCACCGCTGGAGAGTTCGCTCTCCAGCGGCACCAGCCTGCCGTTGACCTTGGCGCCCATGGTGCGGTGGCCAACCTCTGTGTGCACGGCGTAGGCGAAATCGACCGGGGTCGCTCCCGCTGGCAAGCCGATGACTTTGCCCTGCGGGGTGAAGACGTAGACCTCTTTGGCGCCAATCTCGAAGCGCAGCGAGTCAAGAAACTCCCCGGGGTCTTCGGTCTCGGCCTGCCAATCGGTGATGTGGGCGAGCCAGGCCATGTCAGAGTCATCGCGAAGCGTGGCGGAGTCGCCTTTACCCCCGTTGACACGATCCTTATACTTCCAGTGCGCTGCGACACCAAACTCGGCGCGCTGGTGCATCTCCTGCGTTCGGATTTGCAGCTCGACGGCCCGACCATTTGGCCCGATGACGGTGGTGTGTAGCGACTGGTACAGGTTGAACTTCGGGGTCGCGATGTAATCCTTGAAACGGCCGGGGATCGGGTTCCAGCGGGCGTGAATCGAGCCAAGCACCGCGTAGCAGTCGCGCACCGAGTTCACCAGAACGCGAATGCCGGTGAGGTCATAGATCTCGTCGAACTCCCG
>JANXTJ010000138.1 GCA_025352485.1 Salinibacterium sp. | reverse complement strand
GTGCTGGTGCGCGCGGGCTCGAGCGATATTCCGACGGTCAGCGACATCTCGGCAACGCTCGCTAACGGCACCGTCACCTTCGCCTGGGGCGATCCCGGACTGACCGGCACCGACAGCTACCAGATCTCGACGGGCCCGGGTAAGCCGGCCGCCCAGCAACGTAGCAACAGTTTCGTCGTCGCGGCAGCGGCTGGCGAGCGGGTGTGTATCACCGTGACCGTGAACCGCGACGGTAAGACCGGCAACCCGAGCAACGAAAAGTGTGCGGACGTTCCGGCGTGATCGGCTTCGGTGTTTAGATCGTGGCTGACCGGCCATCGTTCGCTCGTCGTCAGCGCGACGAGCGGCTCGATTATTGCCGCCCTCGTCGCCACGGTGGCGATCGTGTCGAGCGGCTACACGGCACAGCACATCGACCTCGGCGACGGTTCCGTCTGGGTGGCCAATAGCCGTCAGCAAGCCATTGGCCGCGCGAACACCGAAGTGCTGGAGCTCAACACCGTCGTTGCCAGCACCGGCAACGATCTCGATGTCCTGCAGCGCGGCGCGACCGTGCTGTTGTTCGATCGCGCCGAAGCAAAGATCGACATCGTCGACCCCGCCACCTCGAAGATCACCGACAGCGTGCCGTTGCCGCCGAAACAGCCAGAGGTCTTTCTCGCCGGAAACAACATCGTCATCCTCGAGAAGGGCTCTGGCCAGGTCTGGATCGTGGCGCGCACCGATCTCGCCACGTTCAATGCGCAGTCAGACGCGACCCTGAGTTTCGGGCTCGGTGCGGTGCTGAGCGTCGACGCCGAGGGTATTGTCTACGCCTTTTCGCCGTCGGCACAGCTCGTCTACCGAGTGAACGCAGCGACCTCAACGTCTGTCGAGTCGCGACAGTCGGTGCGAGTACCGACGACCGCGACGACACTGAGCCTCACCTCGGTCGCCGGCCATTGGGCGATCCTCGACGCGGATGCCAACCGGGTCTACCTCGATGGCAGGACGGTTGACCTGGGCGGCATCATGGGCGCGGGTTCTGGCGCGGTCCTCCAGTGGGCAAGCGTCGCGGGAGATCGGGTACTGGTCGGGTATTCGGGCGGCTTGATCGGCATCCCGCTCAGCGGAGCGGCGGCGGTAGGGCTGGTGAGCGGCACGTCCGGAAACGCCGCCAGACCGCTCAGCCTCGGCAACTGCGATTACGGCGCATGGACGGACGGCCAGAACTGGCGCCACTGCAGGGGCGACAGCGGCTCGGGAACAACCATCCCACTCGCGGGCATGGCAGGAAACGCCCGGCTGGCGTTCGTCACCAACGGGGATCGAGCGTTGCTCAACGATGGCCGCTCTGGCGCGAGTTGGGCGGTTCAGCGCGCGGGCCAGCTCATCGACAACTGGGCCGACCTGATCGTGGCAGCCAACACGCCGCCGCAAGACCAGAAGAATGATCTAGTCATCCCACCGAAGTCGGACAAGACCCAGGAGCCACCGGTGGCCGTCGACGACGCGTTCGGCGCCCGCCCCGGCCGCGCGACCGTGCTTCCCGTGCTCCTGAACGACTACGACCCCAACGGCGATGTACTGGTGATCAGCGACCTCGTGCCCATCGCGGAGAGCGTCGGCCGGATCGACCTGATCAACCAGCGCCAGCAGATTCAATTAACGCTTGCCCCGGGGGCAGCCGGACAGCTGCGCTTCTCGTACACGATCACCGACGGCAAGGGGGCCACTGCCAGTGCCAACGTCGTCGTCACGATCAAGACAGCGAACGAGAATTTACCTCCGGTGCAGGTGCGCAACACCCGGATGACGGTGCAGGCCGGAAGCCGCACAACCCAGCAAATATTGAGCGACTGGGTCGACCCAGAGGGCGACCCGATGTACCTGACCAGCGCGTCGGTGCCCCCCCCCGACACCGTCTCGTATAAACCGCAGGGCACGATCGTCTTTTCCGACTCCGGCGGCGGTGGTGATCTCAAGCTCGTGACGCTCGTGGTGTCCGACGGTAAGGCGGCAGGCTCTGGGAGCGTTTCCGTCACGGTCAAGCCCGCGGGCCAGGTGCCGATCGTTACGGACCCGTTCGTGATGCTCACCTATGCGGGCCAAGAGATCACGGTCTCGCCCCTCGATCACGCGCGCGGCGGCACAGGTACCCTGCGCCTGAATAGCGTTCCGGCCAAGACCGGCGTGACCATCACCCCGAGCTATGAGACAGGCACGTTTCGGTTCACGAGCGACCAAATCCGCAGCCACTACCTCGAATATGTGGTGACCGACGGCGCTCAGACGGTCACCGGGATGGTTCGAATAGATGTGGCACCGCCGCCCGATGCCAACGCCAAGCCCATCACCGTGCCGAAAACGGTATTCGTGCAGACTCTGCGCTCCGCACGTGTGGATGTCGCTGGCACCGATGTCGATCCCGCCGGAGGTGTGCTGCTGGTTACCGGGGTCACCAGTCCAGCCGCGAATTCGGGCGTTCGAGCCGAAGTGATCGACCAGCGGATCGTACGCGTGAGTCTCGATAAACCGCTCGACCATGGCCCCGTTACCTTCAATTACCGCGTGAGCAACGGGCTCGCCGACGCGGTTGGCGTGATTACGGTGATCGAGATCCCGACCCCCAGTCGCGTGCAGGCGCCGATCGCTAACGACGATAACGTGACCGTTCGCGTTGGTCAGGCCATTGATATCCCGGTGCTGGCTAATGACGAACATCCCGACGGGCTGGATCTGACTCTGCGGCCCGTGCTCGATCAAGAGCTGCCTGCCGGTTCCGGCCTGCTTTTTGCGTCAGGCAACGTGTTGCGCTACCTGGCGCCCGACAAATCGGGCAATTTCACCGCCGCCTACACGGTGACGGGGCCGGACGGCCAGGCGGCCACCGCACTGGTGCACATCGCGGTGCGTGAGGCGGATCTGGCGACAAACCATGCACCCGTGCCCGCCAGCGTCACGGCACGCGTGATTGCCGGCGAGACCGTGCGCGTGGCGATACCGCTGACCGGGATCGACCCGGATGGTGACTCCGTGCAGTTGCTGGGGCAGTCCTCAAACCCGGGCAAAGGTTCGGTTGTCAGTGTGGAAGCGAACACGATCGTCTACCGAGCTGGCACCTATTCGGCGGGAACCGACACCTTCAGCTACGGGGTCATCGATGCCCTCGGGGCTCGAGCCACCGGCACCATTCGAGTCGGGATCAGCCCTCGCCTAGAGGGCGCGCGCAACCCGGTGGCAAATATCGATGACGTGACGGTGCGCCCAGGGGTCACGGTTTCCGTTCAGGTGCTCGCCAATGATTCAGACCCTGACGGCAGCCCGCTGAAAATAACGTCGGCGGTGCCCAATGATCCGGTCACGACCGCCACGGTCGTGGGCGACGTTGTGGCCGTGACGCCGCCGACTACGCCGGGCAACTATGGTGTCATCTACACGATCGAGAATGACACGGGCGGAACCAGTCAGAACTTCATCAGGGTTACCGTCGATCCGAAGGCTCCGCTGGGGCGGCCGGTGGCTACAGACACCGTGCTCACGCTTTCCGACATTCTGGATCGCCCGAAGGTGACGGTCGATGTGCTCGCCCGTGTGTTCTTCGCGGATGGCAGTTCCCGCTCGGTCGGGCTGTCGGTGTACCCAGGCTACGGTGGCGTTGCCGAGGTCACTGCGGCCAAAAAGATCGAGGTGACGATCGGAGCAAAAAGCCAGATCATCCCGTTCAAAGTCACTAACCCGCAAGACCCTTCGATTTTTACCTATGGCTTCATCCGGGTGCCGGGAACCAACGATGCGCTGCCGCAGCTCGATCGACGCAGCGCGGCGCTGCGGGTCACCAGTGAAGATCAGGTGGTAATTAACCTGAACGACTACGTCATCGCCGTCGGGGGCAAGCAGGTCAGGCTCACCGACTCGAGCTCTGTTACCGCAACCCACTCCAACGGAAGCAAACTCGTGCGCGACGATCGCACCCTTGTCTTCACGTCTGCCGACAAGTACTTCGGCCCCGCGTCGATCTCATTCACGGTGACCGATGGCACATCGGCGACCGATCCCAACGGGAGAACCGCCATTCTGGTGCTACCGATTACCGTCGATCCGCGCGACAACCAACCGCCGGACTTCGGGGGGGCCGTTATCGCGTTCGAGCCGGGAGAGCAGCGGGTGATCGACCTGCTCAAGCTCACAAACTATCCGTATCCCAACGACCTCAACCAACTGGTCTATAGCCAACTCGCTCCGGCTCCGGTCGGGTTCACCCGACCCTCAGCGGCAGCCTGCTTACCCTCACGGCCGATGACGCCGCGGTCAAGGGCACCGTCACCGCCTTGACCCTGGGCGTTCGGGACGACCGCTCCGTGGGCAAGGCCGGTCGCATCGACCTCTCGATCGTGCCATCGAGCAGACCACTGCTGAAACCTGCCGATGACTCCGCCGTCGTCAAACGGGGCACGAGCGCCACTGTCGACGTGCTCACGAACGACCAAGCGACCAACCCTTTCTCCGGCAAACCGCTGAAGGTCATCGACATCAGGGGACTCGCGGGCAGCGCACTGCCCCCCGGCGTCACGATCGTGCCGAGCGCCGACAAGAGCTCTCTCGCCGTGACGATCTCGCCGGCCGCATCCGCCGCCGATGTGACCCTGCAGTATCAGGTGGCCGATGCTTCGAATGACCCGGATCGCTACGTCTGGGGAACCGTCACGATTTCTGTGCAGGATCGTCCCGACTCGGTATCAAACCTTGCAGCCACCGGATTCGCCGACCACCAGATCACCATGCGATTCAACGCGGGTTCGTTCAACAATTCGCCGATTCTCGGCTACAAGTTCACTGCGACGAACGGCGGCACCGTGGTCGATTCCCGGCTGTGCACCGGCACGACCTGCACAATCACCACCGCCGGCAATGGCCCGGCAAACTCGGTGCGTGTCACCGTAATCGCCACCAACGCGATAGGCGATTCTGACCCGGTCACCCTGGCCGACCCGGTTTGGTCTGACATCATTCCGCCGGCCCCCACGGTCTTCAGCTCACAACCCCGTGACCACGGATTGGTGATCAGCTGGAATGCGGTCAGCACCCCGCCGGGAGGTTCGCCGGTCGACAACTATCGTCTGCAGGTCGGAGGCTTCGCGGCCGATCTCGGCACCGGAATTTGTAGCGGAGGCACCTGCACCATCGACACGACCTCCCGCGGCTGGTCGCTCGATAATGGCGTGGCCGTCAGCTACACCGTCAGCCCGCGAAACGCGGCATACACGGCACTCTCGGTATGGAACACGAGCGATCCGCGCTCGGATGTCCCAGCCGGGCCACCAATCGCCGTCGCGTCCCCGCTGGCTACATCGATCAGCGACACCGCCATTCGGCTGGAGTGGCCCGGGGTATTTTCCGACAACGGGCGCCCCATCACCGACTACACCGCGGCGGCCTTCACCGGGGGCGCCCCAACCTGTGCGCCCGATGGCACGATCACGGCCAACGGGGCGCAGATCACCACGATGGGTACGGCGACCACCACCCAGTTCTCGGGCCTCTCGCCGAACCAGGCGTATTCGTTCATCGTCTTCGCCTACAACGTTCAGGGCTGCTCGTCGAGCCCCGCCGTTGTGGCGCACACAAAACCGGGGCTCATCACCGCGCTCAGCTTCGCCATCGTTGCCAACGGATCGAAGTACGACGTCGCCATTACCGGCGGCTCGATGGGGCCAACGCCCCTCACCGGCGACTACACGATTTACTACGTGCTCGGCGGTGGAACGACCGTCGGGGGTGAGCGCGGCACTGTCGCCCTCGGCGGCCCGCTGACGGCAGATGGCTCACAATACGGCCACACCCTCACGGTGCAGGCACGCGCCTGCCGCACGTACGATTCCGGGCCGCTCTGCCAGGACGTGCAATCCGCGGTCTTCTCGACGAAGCTAGTTGCGGTCGACCCGAACGCGGTGGGCGTGCATTTCGTCGCCGACGATTCCGGGAGTGTGCTCAACGCCAGCGGAACCTTCAGTTGGACGGGGATGCCGACCTCGCCACCAGGGAGCAGTTACGACGCCGTCGAGGTGGCCTGTGGCACCCCCTCGAATCCCGGCGAATTCCGGCCGGCCGCTTCGGTGACCAGTTGCCACGCTGATACCGGCCCGCTGATGCCCCGGATGACCGTGCGCGTGACCGCGAACGACACCACCTACACGACCAGTTACAACGCAAATGACTACCAGTGAGCAGGGACACAGCATGACAATGACTCCGGAACAGGCCACCTGGTTCGCCGACATCTTCAACCGCCTCGTCGCTAACGTCGACCAGGTTCTTCTCGGCAAGACTTTCGTCATCCGGCTGGGGTTCACCGCGCTGCTCAGCGAAGGCCATCTGCTTCTGGAAGATTTCCCCGGCACGGGCAAGACCTCGTTCGCACGTGCGATGGCGCAGAGCGTGGCCGGAACCAGCAATCGCATCCAATTCACTCCCGATCTGTTGCCTGGCGACATCACCGGCGTGAGCATCTACTACCAGGGCAAGAAACGTTTTGAATTTCATCCTGGGCCGATATTTGCCAACATCGTGCTTGCCGACGAGATCAACCGGGCGAGCCCGAAGACGCAGTCGGCGCTGTTGGAGGTGATGGAGGAAGCACACGTCACGGTCGACGGTGTTACCCATCCGGTCGGCGCCCCTTTCATGGTGATCGCCACGCAGAATCCGATCGAGCAGGCGGGAACCTATCGCCTGCCAGAGGCGCAGCTCGACAGGTTCATCATGAAGGCGTCAATCGGCTACCCCGATCATTCCTCCACCCTGCGCATCCTTGAGGGCGCAGGGGTGAAGGCGCACGAGAGTACGGTGCCGCCGATCGTGACGGCAGAGGTGGTCACCGAAATGGGCCAGCTGGCGCGCACCGTGCACGTCGACCCCACGATCAACGACTATGTGGCGCGTTTGGTCGAAGCAACCCGCGGCGCTACTGAGGTGCGACTGGGGGCCAGCGTGCGCGGTGCCCTTGCCCTGATCCGCACGGCCAAGACACTGGCAGCGGCCAGCGGGCGGCACTACGTCATCCCCGATGATGTGAAGGCGTTGACCGAACCGGTGCTCGCCCACCGGCTCATGATTGATCCCGAAGCCGAATTCGACGGTGTCACGGCGTCGAGCATCGTCGGGCAGATTCTCATCGAGACCCCGCCGCCGAGTGAACGGCAAGCCGTGTGATGGTGGCCGCGAAGCCGGCGCCCGCCGAGTCCAGGCCCGCCAGAGGGGGGACTCCGTCATCTGCGAGCCCAAAACCGGGCCCAGCGGCGCCTAGCGGGCGCTTCGACGCCAAATTCAGCACGGCAAGTCGCGGTCTGACGAACGCTCGCACCCGCATCGTGGGCGCCCGAACGGGGCTACTGGCCGACGTCATCATCGCCACCGTGCGCTTCTTTGCGGCGGCGCGCGTGGTTGCCGAGCGCATTTTCGGGCGCGCGGCAGCCGTCGTCACGCCGCTCGGTTGGGTGGTTTTCGCTCTCATCCCGCTGACGCTCGGTTTCGGCTACGGTCTGGGCTGGCTCGAGCTCGTGGTGGTGGGTTGGGCGTGTGTAGCCCTCGTGATTATTGCCGTGATCTACCTGATCGGCCGCAGCTCGGTCGCCATCAGGCTCACGCTCGCGCACAGCAGGGTGGTGGTGGGCGAGCGCGCCGTCGGCGACATCGTCGTGAGTAATCCCGGGCGCACCCGCACGCTGGGACTCACCATCGAAATTCCGGTGGGCGCGGGCCTGGCAGACTTTGCGGTTCCCCGCATCCGCGCGGGCGCCGATCTGACCCACCAGTTCGTCATCCCCACCGCCCATCGCGCGGTGATCGAGGTCGGGCCGGTTCGCACGGTACGCGCAGATCCCATCGGGTTGGTGCGACGGGAGCTTGTCTGGTCCGGTAGCGAGCACCTTTTTGTGCACCCGCGCACGATCGGTATTCCGAGCATGAGCACCGGTTTCATTCGAGACCTCGAGGGCAACCCGACGCGAGACCTCTCGAACAACGATGTCTCGTTTCATGCCCTGCGCGAATACACCGCGGGAGACGAGCGCCGCTACATCCACTGGAAGTCGACGGCTCGCACCGGTACCTACATGGTGCGCCAGTTCGAGGAGACGCGGCGCAGTCATCTGGTCATTGCCCTGAGCCTTGCCAGCGCCGACTATGAGTCTGAGCAAGAATTTGAGATGGCGGTCAGTGTCGCCGGATCCCTCGGAGTACGTGCCATCAGAGACACCCGAACTGTTTCGGTCGTGGCGAGCGAGACCACCCCGGAATTTGCCAAACAAAAGGTGTTCGCGATTCGCCAGCTTTCTACCCTGACCCGCACCCGGCTGCTGGATGACCTCTCCGGGGTTCAGCATTCAGAGACCGCACTCAGCATCACGGATGTCGCCCGCGTCACCGGTGAGCAGGCGGCGGGAGTGTCCGTGGCGTTTTTGCTATGCGGTTCCGGTGTCACGTCGCAAGAGCTGCGCTCGGCGGCCACGAAATTTCCGATCGGAGTCGAGGTTGTCGCGGTGGTCTGCGACCCGAACAGCAAGCCGGGCTTGCGCCGCGTCGCCGGTCTGAGCGTGCTGACCATCGGTTACCTCGATGACCTGCAGAAGTCGCTGTCCCGATCGAAGGCGGCATGAGCGCGCCGGGCGAGGGGAGCAACGTGGTCGACGATCACGCAACCCGCAGGCCGGCCTTCCCTTCCGGTTCGCCCTCCATCACGCCAGGGGGCAAGCGCCCGGCTCCCGCGCCACGGCTGCCGATTTCCGCCGTGTTGTTCAGCACGGGGATGCTGTGGCTGGCAATCATTATCGCCACAGCGGCGCTCTGGCCCATCTATCGCGGCGCTAGCCTCATCCTCGTGGTGGCTGTCGCACTGGTGGTCGGGTCGGCAATCGCGCTGCTGGGCGCATACTTCCGCTGGAACTCGGCCATCGTCATGCTCGCCACGATCATCGCCTTTCTGGTCGTCGGTGTTCCGGTCGCCATTCCCACGAAGGCGCAGTTCGGCCTTCTTCCCACGTTAGAGGGCCTGCGCGATCTGATCACGGGGGTGGCGCTGGGCTGGAAACAGCTGCTCACCATCTCCCTGCCGGTCGGCGACTACCAGGCGCTGTTGGTGCCTGCGCTCGTTCTGGTGCTGGTGACCGTCGTGATCGGGTTGACGATCGCCCTGCGCGCCCGTCGCGGCGAGGCCGCCGTCATTGCCCCGATCGTGCTGTTCATCGTGGCCACGGCGTTCGGCCCCAATTACCCCAGCCGCCCGCTCGACGCCCCCGTTGCTCTGCTGGTCGTGTTGTTGTTATGGCTGGTCTGGTTCCGCTGGAATCGGCGCAGGGCCGCCATCCGACTGCTGGCTGCCCAATCGACCGCCACCGGAAGCGGCACGGGCACCACGCCCGTGCGCCTCGATCCCGGTTTCGCGGGCCTTCGCACGGCGCTCACGGCCGGTCTGATCCTGGCGATTGCGTCGGTTGGGGCGGTGGCAGTGACGGGCATTCTGCCGCCAACGGCTGACCGCTCCGTGCTGCGCACCGTGATCCAGCGACCGTTCGACCCGCGCAGCTACGTGAGCCCACTTTCCGGATTCCGCACGTATCTGCAGTCGCCCACCGTGAACACGGTGCTCTTGGATGTGAGCGGCCTCCCGAAGGGTGGTCGGATCAGGATCGCCACAATGGACACCTACAACGGCGTCGTCTATTCGGTGGGAAGCGGCGCGCAGACCGGCGAATCGGGAACCTTCACCCGGGTACCCTCGCAGTTTGACCAGTCCGCGGTGCGGGGCAAGCAGGTTGCGCTGCACATTGCCGTCGGTGGTTACACCGGCCCATGGTTGCCGACGACGGGCAACTTCGAATCGGTCTCTTTTGCGGGATCGCGTTCCGGCAGTCTTCGAGACGGCTTCTACTACAACAATGTCTCCGGCACGGCCGCCGTGATTGGCGGGCTCGAGTCGGGCGACTCGTACACGCTGAAGGCGGTCATCCCGGAGCAGCCGCTGGCGCGCGACATCCCCAAACTCGCCCCTGGGTCCGCCACCGTGCCGGCGCCAAAGAGTCTGCCGGAAGCGCTGACCGCCAAGCTCGAGGGATACGTCGGTACTGTGCAGGGCGCCGGACCCCGGCTTTCGGCGATGCTGGCCGGCCTTGCCAGTGACGGTTATATCAGCCACGGTCTCGGCGCGACGGAACCGGCCAGCCGTTCCGGTCACGCCGCTGACCGAATCGCGGAGCTCATGACCGCGCCACGCATGGTCGGGGATGCGGAACAATACGCCGTCGCGGCCGCGCTGATGGCTCAAGACATCGGTTTTCCCGCCAGGGTCGTGTTCGGCTTCATTCCGACCAGCAGTCAGGTCACCGGCGACGACGTCTCGGCCTGGATCGAGGTGAACACCGCGCAGTACGGCTGGGTCACGATTGACCCGACCCCGCCGGTGCGGGAGATTCCGGCCGTGATCCCCGAAAACAACGCGCAGGTGTCACGCCCGCAGACGATCGTTCCCCCGCCCGTTACGGAGTCCGACAATGTCGACAGGCAGCCGACTCCGGATACTCAGCAGGATCTTCCCCCCAGCATCAACCAGGTGTTTCAGTTCGTGCTCGCTGTGCTGCGCGTCGGAGCATGGGTGCTGGTCGCCGTCGCCGTCGTGCTCGCCCCGTTTATCGTCATC